>JBGPEV010000092.1:0-8328 GCA_041482995.1 bacterium
AGAACCCTCGCCGGCTGACGTCCGTTTGCCGGGTGCGCACCGGTGCCGCCTCGATTGCGCCACTGCTATTGCGCCAAGCCGAGGCCTAGATGTAGTGTTGCGACCTCGGCCTGCCTTGGGGGGCGGATGGGCGGATCAACCGTTTGGGGGAGCACGGCCATGAAAACATGGACGGCGATCGGGGTGGTGTTGGCAATCGCGGCGCTGGGATCGATGGGCTGCCAGCCGAAAGAAGAAAATAAGAAGAAGCCGGCTCCGACAGAACCGGCTCCTCCGGCTCCCGCGTGGGGAACCCCCGCCACGATTAATTCTGGCACGGGCGCCGCGTCGTCGCCGGTGCTCGCGGTGGATGGCTCAGGCAACGTCACGGCGGCTTGGGCGCAATCCAACGGCACGGTCAATTCAATGTTCGCGGGCCGCTTCAACGGCGGCAGTTGGACCCCGGCAACGGAGATTGCGTCGAGCGCCTTGGGCGACGTGGGGGTGCCGCTGATCGGGGTCGACGCCGCCGGCAACGTGACGGTGGTCTGGCAGCAGAACGATGGCAGCATAAACAATATGTGGGCCAACCGCTTTACCGGTGGGGCGTGGGGAATCGCCCAGTTGATCGAGACCGATGACGTTGGAGGGGCCTTCCAGCCCAACATTGTGGTCGACAGCACGGGCCGGGTGGTCGTGGTGTGGATCCACGATGACGGCACCTATTACAATATCATGTCCAACCGGTTCGATGGCAGCGCCTGGGAAACCGCGCAGTTGCTGGAAACGGAAAACCTGGGCCACGCCTTCAACCCGGTGCTGGCGAGGGACGGCGCCGGGAACGTGGCCGCCGTGTGGTATCAGAACGACGGCTCAGGTGCCAACATTTGGGCCAACGTTCACAACGGAACCAGTTGGGGTGGCGCCACATTGATCGAGGCGGACGATGCGGGGGGCGTATTCGAACCCGCCGTGGTGGGTTATGGCACGGGAATCTTCACGGCCGTGTGGGTGCAAAATGACGGTACGCTGAACAACATGGTCGCCAACCGATTCAATGGGACGGCTTGGGGAACGCCTGCCCTCATCGAAGCGGACGACGCCGGCGCCCCCGTCGGCGAGCAGCCCCTGCTTGCCGTGGATTCCGCCGGAAAGGTCACGGCCGTCTGGCGGCACAACAATTCAACCGTCACGCGGAAGAATTTGCTGGCCAATCGCTTCGATGGCACCGGTTGGGGCTCCGCCGCCTTGATTGAATCGGAAGACCTGGGCGACGTCATCCACCCCAGCTTGGCCCTGGACGGCGCCGGGAACGTGGCGGTGGCCTGGCTCCAGTCCGACGGCACGCGCACGAACGTGTGGGCCAACCGCTTCAGCGGCGGCGCCTGGGGCACCGCCCAGAAGGTCGAATCCGACGATCAATACAGCCCCTACGGTTCCTACCCGCCGGCGGTCGTGGCCGATGGCTCAGGCAACGTCACCGTGGCCTGGGAGCTCAACGACGTCTCGTGGTACAACATCTGGGCCAACCACTTTAGCGGTGGTGCGTGGGGCAGCGCGGTGAAACTGGACAGCGAAGACCTGGGCAACGCGATCGCGCCGCAACTGGCGGCCGATGCGGCGGGCAACGTGACCGCGGTCTGGCTGCAGGCTAACGACACGGGCGGGAACATCTGGACCAACCGGTTTCACTAGCGTCCTGAGTCGGAAGTCCGCGCGAAAAGTTTCGAGCCTTTCCCGCGTCGGGGAGTCCGTCCCCGACACCCCTGCCTGCGGCCACAGGCCGTTGGAACCCTTTCGGGTCTGGGGCCAACGGATTGCGCATTGAGCAAGGGCGCCGCCCGGCCGGCGTCAGCCGCCGTGCCCTTGCCCTCCCTCGCACCCGAACGGTAAGGTGCTCGGCGGCGTGAGCAATCTCACGCGGTGCGGCCCGCTTGCGTGGGCCGCGCAACCTGCCGTTGGAGCAAGTGGATGGCACGGTCTCCGTGGGTTTCCCTGATCGCGATGCTGGCCCTGCTGCTGGCGGTGGACCAGGCGAGCCAGCTCTAGGTGCGCGCCACCATCCCCCTCTACAAGAGCGATCCGCTCATCCCGAATTTCATCGACCTGACCCATGTGAAGAACCCGGGGGTCAGCTTCAGTTTCCTGGGCACCTTGCCCAGTATCTGGCGCGTGCCGCTGCTGGCGGGCATCTCCCTGGGCGCGGCGATCTTGTTGCTCTGGTACTGGTTGCGGCCCCGCGTGTCGCAGCCTTCCCCCACCCGCCTCTGCGCAAGCAGCCCAGGCGCAGCGGGTGCGGTTGCAATTCGCCCCCGCCCGTGAAATAAGGGAACACGCGGCGGGTGGGGTGCACAAAGGCGACCGGCCCGCGCAACGAATCGCAAGGATTGGCCATGAACGGCGGCACCCGGATCGGCGGCAGCGTGGGCAAGTGGCCGCTGAGCGCCTGCGCGAAGCGCCCAGCAGCGCGGGCTTGGTGGCCCTGGCCCACGACGCTGAGCGCTTGCGCGAAGCGCTGGCAATACAGTGTCTGCGAGGAGGCCGATCACGGTTAACCGCTGAAGGCAGGTCCGGGCAGGGCCCGGAGCGGAGTGACAAAAGCCGTGGAGCCCCCGAGCGGGTTTCACGGCTTTTTTGTTTTGCTGGCATGGAACTGCTTTGGAACCACGGATGAGCACGGATTCACACGGATGACGGTTTGATTCCCAACGTCCTAGCGGGCGCTCAGGGTCCGGCGACTTGGGGACCCGCCCTAGAACGTATCCGTGTCCATCCGTGTTCATCCGTGGTTCCCTGTTTTTGCTGTTTTTCCCCGAGGAGAGGAAATGGGCATCACGCGTATTGTCACCGCGGGCGGCGTCACCGGCCGCTGCACCACCACCGATGTGGACGCCGCCACCGCGTTGGACGCCGTCTGGGCGGGCGTGGACCGGCACAAGGGCGCGCTGTTCGTCAGCAACTACGAGGTCCCCAACCGCTACGCGCGCTGGGACACGGGGTTCGTCAATCCGCCGGTGGAACTGGTGGCGAAGGGGCGGCGCTTCGCGCTCAATGCGCTCAATGGCGAGGGCGAGCGCCTGCTGCCGCTCTTCGCGGCGCCGCTGCGCGGCCATCCCCACTTGGCCGCCTTCCAGGCGGGGCCCCGGGCGCTGCAGGGCGAGATCGCCGCGCCGCCGGACTTCTTCCCCGAGGAGCAGCGCAGCCGCCAGCCCAGCCTGTTCTCCGTGTTGCGCGCCGTGATCGACCACCTGCGCGTGGAGAGTCCCACGCTGGGCTTCTACGGCGCGTTTGGGTTCGACCTGGTGTTCCAGTTCGAAACCTTGCGCCGCCACCACGCGCGCGACCCGGAGCAGGTGGACTGCGCGCTGTTCTTCCCCACCGAACTGGTGCTGGTGGACCGGCAGAAGGAGGTGGCCACGCGCTTTGAGTACGACTTCGACACGCCGGCCGGCCCCTCCCGCGAGGGCAGCCGGGGCGGCGCGGAGCAGGCGCTGCCCCCGGTCCGCCCGCCCGGGCCCATCGCCAGCGACCACACGCCCCGGCAGTTCCAGGGCCTGGTCGAGAAGATCCGCGAGGGGTGCCGCGTGGGCGACTTCTTCGAGGTGGTGCTCTCGCAAACCTTTTCCATGCCCTATGGCGGCACGCCCACGGAACTGTTCCGCCGCATTTGCGCCAACAACCCCAGTCCCTACAGCTTCCTCATCAACATGGGGACGGAGCAACTGGTGGGCGCCAGCCCGGAGATGTACGTGCGCGTGAACGGGCGGCGCGTGGAGACCAGCCCCATCTCGGGCACCGTGCCCGTGGGCGAATCCCCCATGGAGACCGCCGCTCACATCAAGCGCCTCATCTCGTCGGACAAGGAGGAATCCGAACTCACCATGTGCACGGACGTGGACCGCAACGACATGACGCGGGTCTGCGTGCCCGGCACGGTGCGGCTGATCGGGCGGCGCCTGCTGGAGACCTACTCGCGCCTCGTGCACACGGTCGATCACGTGGAAGGCGAACTGGCGCCCGGCTACGACGCGCTGGACGCCTTCGCCACCCACCTCTGGGCCTGCACGGTGGCCGGCGCGCCCAAGCCCGTGGCGCTGCAGGCGATCGAGGACCTGGAGTGCGGCCCGCGCCGCTGGTACGGGGGCGCCATCGGCTACCTCTCCATGAACGGCGGCTGCAACTCCGGCATGACCCTGCGCACCGTGCACTTGGAAGACGGCTTGGCCCGCGTGCGCGCCGGGGCCACGCTGCTCTACGATTCGGATCCGGTCGCGGAGGAGCGCGAGACGCGCGTCAAGGCCTCGGCCTTTCTCGAGGCGACCCTGGGCGCGCCGAGAGTGAAAGCGCGTCCGGGGGGCGTGGAGCGGCGCGAGAAATGCGGCGTGGGGCGGCGCATCCTGTTCGTGGACTTCCTGGACAGCTTCGTCCACACGCTCGCCTCCTACGTGCGGGCCACCGGGGCCGAGGTGACCACCGTGCGCGAGGGCTTTCCCGAGCGGCTGCTGGACGAGCTGCGGCCGGACCTGGTGTTCCTTTCCCCCGGCCCGGGCACACCCAAGGAGCGCGGGGTGCACGAGATCGTGCGGCGCGCGATGGCGCGCAAGCTGCCCCTGTTCGGCGTGTGCCTGGGGCACCAGGGCATGGCGGAATACTTCGGGGCGCAGCTGGGCGTGCTCGATACGCCCATGCACGGCAAGCCGTCCCGCATCCTGCACAAGGGGCAGTCCATCCTCGGCGGCTTGCCCAGCCCGTTCACCGCGGCGCGCTACCACAGCCTCTATGTGAAGCGCGAAACCGTGCCGCCGCAGTTGGAGGTGCTGGCGGACTCCGACGATGGCGTGATCATGGCCCTGCGCCATAAAACGTATCCCATGACCTCCCTGCAATTTCACCCGGAGTCGATCCTGACCCTGGAACAGGAGACCGGCCAGCGCCTGATCGAAAACCTCTTCACCCGCTTCCTCGACGAGGTGCGGCCGGTGTGAATCGCCCTCCCCCTCTGGCGCCCGGCCCGCGCGGGCGTATGCTGGGACGTGGGGGGGGCCATGCCGCCCGGCATGGCCCGCGGTTCACCGCCGCACAAGGGGGAAGCCATGGATACGCAAGTCAAGACGACAGCCCAAGTGCTTTCGATCATGCTGGCAGTGGTCTACCTGGTTGTCGGTTTCGCCCAGATCGCCGGAGTCTCGGGCGTTGCCGAGAGCTTTTCCCGCTGGGGTTATCCCAACTGGTTTCGCATCGTGATCGGGGTCGCCGAACTCGTGGGGGCCGCGGTGCTGCTGATTCCCAAGATCTCCGCGCTGGCTGCCGTGGGGCTGGCGGTGCTGATGGTCGGCGCCGTCTATACGCATATCCAATCGGGTGAATACCCGATGATCGTGCTCAATCTGCTCCTGATCGCCCTGTTGCTCTGGCTGGGTTGGCTCAGGCGTCCCGCGTTCACTTAGCCACCGCGGCCCGTTCCGGCAGGGCGCCCAGGAATCCTGGGCGCCTCCCGTTGGCCGCCAGGCAAGGGCGGACACGGTGTGACCTTGATGTCGATCCGCCGCTTTCCGCGTGTAACCTGGACTTCCATGGGTGTAGTCTGACGGTGCATTCCCCGGCCCGCGGGGAGCCGCCCGGGCACGGCACAGGACAGAATCATCGGGGAGAGACGCATGGGCAGCAAGGAGGTGGGGAACTGGGTTCTCGCGATTGCGCTGGCTGCAATCTACATCGCCGCGGGTGTCCCCAAGTTGCTGGGGGCTTCGGAGCCGGTGGTGCTCTTCGCCACGCTGGGCTACCCGGACTGGTTCCGCATCGTGATCGGACTGGTCGAAACCCTCGCGGGACTCGCCCTGCTGGTGCCTCAGGTGACGCGCTGGGCGGCGCTGCTGCTGATGGTGGAGATGCTGGGGGCCATCGTGTCCTATGTCGCGGCCGGCGCGCTTCCGTCGGCGTGGGGCCCGGTCGCGATGATCGTCTTGCTGGCAGCCCTGTTTTGGATGCGTCGCCCGGCGCAAGCCTGACCGCGCGCAGGTGGACCACGGCCGGCCAGTACGGGGCTCGCGTACGTACCGTGCTTGACATCGGGGAGCCGGGACGGTGAAATACCCATCCTGAACCGGGGATGTAGCTCAGCTGGGAGAGCACGACGCTGGCAGTGTCGGGGTCAGGGGTTCGATCCCCCTCATCTCCATAATCCAAAGTCTCGACAGGTCAAGGGCTTGCGGCATTGCCGCCAGCCCTTTTTCCGTTCGTGCGGGCACTCTACTTCGGCATGCCCGGCAGGTCCACGGGCGCGTAGTAGCGCTGGCTGCCCAAGGCCTGCACGCGCTCCCAGAAGTCGGGCAGCGCGGCAAGGCCACGGTGATCGTGACCCGCGCGCTGGCGCCACAGGTTCCAGGACTCCGGGTGCAGTTGACTCGCCATGGCCAGGAAGCGGCCGCCCTCGGCAGCATTGCCGGTGCGCAGGAGGTGCTGGCCCAGCCGGAACGCGGCGTGGGCCTGGGCCTCGGTCGGCAACGTCACGTGGGACCGCGCGCGCACGGGGTGCAAGGCGTGCGGGCTCTTCTCGGATGCGGAGCAGAACGCCCAAATCTCATCGGGTTGGACCTGCTGCGCTTTCACGTTGCGATTCGTTTTGGCCTTGAAGTCCAGGCCCGCCTGCCCCTATCCGCCGCAACCTTGGGGTGTGGAGGGTGCGCGAAAAGTGCCGCGGATTCGGGGCGCCTGCGCGGCACGAAGGGCGACTGGTCTCCCGTCGCCCCGCAATGGATGCAACGCCCGTTTGTGTTGGGCGCCACTCAGGGAGGGTTCAAGATCGTCGCTTGACACGTCAGTTCAAAGGTGGGTCAGATGAGAAATCATGCGTGAGGCCTTAATGCTGGGGGCTAGAACATGATTTCGGCGTCCCAATTGCGGGCAGCCCGGGCCCTGGTGGGCATGGACCAACGCACGCTGGCCGAGGCGGCCGGGCTCTCCGTGCCGACCATTCAGCGCATGGAGGCGAGTGCGGGCGTCATCCGCGGGAACGTGGACTCGCTCATGAAGCTCGTCGGCGCCCTGGATGCGGCCGGCATCGAAGTGATCAACGAAGGCGCCAGCAGCCAGAATGGCGGAAGAGGGGTGCGGCTCAAGACATGGATGCGTTGAGCATACGCGGGGTAGGCGCTCCCGGGGCGGGGCGGATGGCCGCGCCATCCGATGACGCGGAGGGCCAGCCGTGGATCTGATCGCGATCCTGGCGCTGGCGGCGGCCCTGCTGGCGCTCGGAGTGCTGGCAATCCTGCTGGCCCGGCTGCGGGCCGCGACGCCGATCGTCTATGGCGGCAGCCTCGTGCTGACCGCCCTCGCGCTGTCCCTGGCGATCCACCATTTGCTGTTTGCGGCCGGCGCGGATCAGCGGGTCTGGCTGCCCCTGGGGCTCCCCTGGCTGGGTTCCCATTTTCACCTGGACAGCCTGGCGGCTTTCTTCCTGATCGTAGTCAATCTTGGCGCCGTCGCCGCCAGCCTGTACGCCCTCGGCTACGGCCGCCACGAGCCGGCGCCCGGCCGAGTGCTGCCGTTCTACCCTGCGTTCCTGGCCGCCATGAACCTGGTGGTGGTGGCGGATGACGCGTTCACGTTTCTGCTGGCCTGGGAGTTCATGTCGCTTTCCTCCTGGGCGCTGGTGATGGCCCGGCATCGGGAGGAGGGCAATGCCCGCGCGGGCTTTGTCTACCTCGTCATGGCGACCTTTGGAACGCTGGCACTGCTGCTGGCGTTCGGCCTCTTGGCGGGGCCAAACGGGGCCTACGCTTTCGACCAGATCCGGGCGAGCAAACATGAGGCTCTGCAAGCCTCGCTGGCCTTGGGGCTGGTGATCCTGGGTGCCGGTTCCAAAGCAGGCCTGGTGCCGCTGCACGCGTGGCTACCGCTGGCCCATCCGGCGGCACCGAGTCACGTCTCGGCGCTGATGAGCGGCGTCATGACCAAGGTCGCCGTCTACGGATTCGTACGCATCGTGTTTGACCTGCTGGGCGAGCCCCTCTGGTGGTGGAGCATGATCGTGCTGGCGCTGGGCGGCATCAGCTCCGCGCTGGGCGTGCTCTACGCCCTGATGGAGCACGACCTGAAGCGCCTGCTGGCCTACCATACGGTCGAGAACATCGGCATCATTTTCATCGGCCTCGGCCTGGCGCTGGCCTTTCGCTCCAACGCGCTTGGCTTCTCGGCGGCACTGGCGTTGACCGCGGCGCTTTTTCACGTGCTCAACCATTCCCTGTTCAAGAGCCTGTTGTTCTTCGGCACCGGCGCGGTGCTGGTCGCGACGGGCCAGCGCGATATGGAGCGGCTGGGCGGACTGATCCACCGCATGCCCTTCACGGC
>JBGPEV010000093.1:0-8327 GCA_041482995.1 bacterium
ACCTTGAACACCCCGGCGATGGCCAAGGCCAGCAAGGGTGGGTGGTGCAGGTACCGGCCCACGATCGCCCCGCTGAGCGGATCGCGGTAGGCGTTGTGGAAGCCGGTTTCGCGCGCGCCCTGCACGTGGCTGTAGGCGATGACGGAATAGTGCATCCCGTCGTCATCGTGCAGGTGGCGCCAATCGTCCGTGATGTGGATGCTCAACAGCGCCAGCAACAGGGCAACCATGGCGCCGTAGGCGAGGGGGTAACGGAGCGGGCGCAAGAACACGCCCAGCGCGCTGCGCCGCCCGGAGGTTCGCGAGGCCATAGGGATCGTAGCCTTCCAGCGCTGCCTTTCCCTAAGCGGTTGTCCCATCGGTGAGTCTAGCACGGCGCCCTGGATTGAAAAGGCCGGGGACCGCTTCCGGGTGAATTGCTAGAAACTGCGGAACCACAACGAGCACGACGAACACAACGAACTGCGGCCAGTTACTCCATTCCCCACGATCCGCGACTTTGCCCGATTTAGCGGCGGATCAGGGGCTTAGGTCGATTGGGTTCGTTTCGTTTTCGTGTTCACCTTTTGTTCACCTGTTGTGGGAAGTTTGCTTTGCAATTTCGACAAAGAACAATACGGAACAGCTATTTAGCCGCAGATGAACGCTGATCAACGCGGAAACCACTGCCGGGCGCCCTTCGCTGCGCTCAAGGGCAGGCTCCGCAGCGCGCCACCTCCCTCATGTCCCCCCGCAGTGCTGCTGGCGCCTCCCGCAAGCGCACGGCGCTTACTGGGGGAAGAAGAGAATGCCGGGCTCCTGGAGGGGCGGATCGCGATCCGCCCCTACACACCTGAAAACTCTCGATCTTGCTCATGGTTCCCATGCTTCCCCACCAGGGATTTTGATTTACGCAGAGGTCGTACAACGTGGAGGGGCACCGGCCGCGGGCCGAGGGGCGGACACCGATCCCAATGGGAATTGTCCCCCGCGGCGAAGCTTGCGTCGAGCGACAAGATCGGACAAATGCGGACAAATCCGGACGGGGGCGGACCCTATGCCCACTCGGACCCACGCCTGGGCACCGGGGCGGCCCGGGTGGCGGGGTTCCCCTCGCGTCCGCCACCCTCACCCTCGCTTCCCTCTGCTCCGAAGAAGATGGGAAGCAAGCCGGCCCTGCGCCGAACGAGCCCAAGTTGCCACCCCCCGCGCCCCGCGCCATGCTGGCTCATGACCCGCGTCGTCCGCCTCGCCCTGGTGTTCTATCTGCCCATGCTGGCGGGGGCGTTCTTCCTGCGCGCGCCGGGCGTGCTGCAGGTGACGGGTGGGTGGCGCCTGGGGTATGCCCTCGCGACGGCCGTCGCGGCGAGCGTGCTGCTGGTGCTGGGCAGCGGCTGGGCCGGGCGGGACACCGCGTGGGGGCGCGCGCTACGGGACGAATTCCGCCGGGCGCTCGGCACGCTCACGTCGGTTGAGATTCTCTGGCTCTCCCTGCTCTCCGCCTTCGGCGAGGAAATCCTCTTCCGCGGCGTGTTGCAGCCCCGGGTGGGGTTGCTCTGGGCGAGCCTGCTCTTCGCCGCCGTGCACTTCCCGTTCCGCCGCGCGCTCTGGCCGTGGACCGTGTTCGCGGGCCTGATGGGCTTGCTGCTGGGCGGGCTGACCGAATGGGCGGGCTCCCTCTGGCCCGCGATCCTGCTCCACCTCTGCGTCAACTACTTCAACCTGCACGACCTCGCCCAGGCCGAGCCGGCGCCGCCACCTCGCTGGCGGTGAGCGGCGCTGGGACCGGAATGCCCGCGGCTATCGCACGCTGCGCTTCGCCAACCCGCAGGCCGAGAGAACTGGAGAGGGTGCCGCGTTGCGAGTGGAGTGTAACAAACAATTCGGTAGTAAGTGCGAGAGGCTTTGCCTCTCGCGCTCTCTAGCAGGGAGCGATGCTCCCTGCACCCTATTTACGCTGCAAGCCCGCTCTCAGAGCGGCCAGGGAAATCAACTGGGATCAGGGGCCATCGGCCCCTGCGGGGAGCGGGGCGGAACCCCGCGCAGTTCACATTGACTTTCGATTCCAATGTTGGAGCCTGCTAGATCTTCCCCTGCAAAATAAACGCGATCACCAGCCCGTAGATCACGAGGGACTCGATCAGCGCGAGGCCGATGATCATGGGGGTGAAGATCTTGTCCGATGCGCTCGGGTTGCGGGCGATGCCCTCCAGCGCGGAGGAGACGGCCAGGCCTTGGCCGATGCCGCCGCCCGCCGCCGCCACGCCGATGGCGATGCCGGCGCCGATGGCCAGGCCCAGCAGGGCCACGTCGCCCTTCACGCCCGCCTGCTGCGCGAACAGCGGGGAGGCCAGCAACACCAGAAAGATGGACAGAAGGAACAGGACTTTCTTGTTCATGGATGCAATCTCGTTAAGCGAGCCAGAAGCCGAAGCTGAGGCCCGGGAAGTAAGGGTTCGAGCATCCGGAAAAAACTGCCAACGGCTTTCACCACAAAGTACACGAAGGACACAAAGGAGCAGCTTTACTCCCCCTTCTCCGATTGCGGAGAAGGGGGCTGGGGGGATGAGGTGCAGTTCGTTGTGCCCGTCGTGTCCGTTGTGGTTCAGCAGTTTTTGCAGTTTTTGCAGTTTTTGCGGTGCTCCTAGTGCGGATGGTCGAGCGCGTCCTGAAAATAGACGGAGGCCAGCAGCACGAAGACAAATGCCTGCAAGCAGGCGACAAAGAGGCCCAGCCCCATGAAGGGAACGGGCAATCCGAGGGCCAGCAGGGCGGTGAAGACGGCCACCACCTTGTGATCCCCGGTCATGTTACCGAAGAGACGCATCGACAAGGACAACGGGCGGACCATGTGACTGATCAGCTCGATGGGTAACATCAACGGAGCCATGTACCAGACGGGACCCATGAACTTCTTGATGTAGGCGAAGCCATGCTCCCTGACTCCAAGAAAATGGGCTGTGAGGAACGTCATCAGACCCAGCGTCACGGTAACGTTGAACTGGTCGGTCGGCGGACTGAACCCGGGAACCAACCCCAGCAGGTTGTTCCCCAGGATGAAGAAGGCGAAGGTGCCCAGGAAGAAGAACATCTTCCGGGCCGCGCCGTGGTGATGCAGAATTCCCTGGAAGAACGCGAGCATGCGCCCCACCACCACTTCCATCAGGAAGGCGAAATTGAGTTGGCCCCGCGGTTCCGACAGGTCACCGCCGCGGAAACTCCGGCCGCCCACGTAGGCGAAGCCGATCAGCAGCACGGAGACGATCAGGGCGTCGACGGCGGGAACGGGGTCGATCCCCCATTCGGCCAGCCGGTGTTCCAGCGGTGCCAGCAAGAGGCCGGCCCAAGTGATCCCGTGTTCCATGGCGGTTCAGTCGCTGCCCAAGTAGCCTGCCAATTCGTTACCACGTTTGCGAATCGATACAGCAGATTTCTCGCTGCGCTCGAAATGACATCCAATGTCACTCCGAGCCCTTCGGTGCCCTCAAGGGCAGGCTCCGCGAGGAGTCTGCTGTTCGCGCCACCAGCCCAAGACCCAGTGCCTCGGGCGACCGTCGCCTACGTCCCGCCGTCCTGCGGCCCCGCGCCCTCTGCCGGCCGCATGGCCGCATAGAGCAGGCTGGCCAACACCATGGAGGACAGGCCGATCAGGATGCCGATCGCGGACACGCCGAACCGGACGATGGCGAGATACAACACCACCAGGGTCAGCCCGAATTTCGCGATGAAGGACACAAAGAGGAGAGCCTTGTATCGCCTGTCCCGCAGCACCATCCGAATGAAGGCGACGGTGCCGATCAAATTGACTCCGACCAGCACGCACCCTAACAAGGCGCCCTCCGCCATGTCAATGCCGCCCAGCAGCCACGCCAAGCCGATCAGCACGGCGGAAGTGGCCGCCAGCAGCCCGTACAAGCGCCGGGGCGCGCGCAGCACGGTGGGGGTTTCGGCGGGGAGTCCGGTCATGGCGCGCTTCCGTCGCCCGGCCCCGCGGGCTTGTTCAGGTCCTTGAGCAGCCGGTAGACGCTGCGGAATCCGGCCGCCATGCCGAAGAGCAGGAACAGGAGCATCAGCCAGGGCTCGGTGCCGAACTTGCGGTCGAGCCATTGGCCGACCAGCAGGCCGATGATCACGGCGCCGCCCAACTCCAGTCCGATGCTGCTGAACCGGAGATAGCGGGAGAATTTGCTGGGGGAGTCGGCCATGGTCGCTGGAGGGTCCGGGAGAAACGGTAAACGGCGCATCCGCAGATTGCGCGGATTACACAGATTTCCTGCGCGATGACGACTGTTTCGCGGAGTCGCCACGGATCAGGGCCCCGGTTGGGCTGCCTTCCGCAGCCGGGTCCTTTCGCGCCTAGCTTTGTGACTGGGCCAGACCTCCGCTCCGCGGTTTGAATCTGCGCAATCTGCGTAATCTGCGGATCGCTGTTTTTGGACTTGCCTAGAAGCTGCCGAGCACGGTGCGCGCGGCGGCAATCGTCCGGTCCACGTCCGCGTCCGTGTGGGCCGTGGAGAGGAACGCCGCCTCGTAGGCGGACGGCGCGAGGTAGATGCCTTCCTTCAGCATGCCCTGGAAGAACCGCACGAACGTCTTCGCGTCGGTCGCGAGGGCGTCGGTGTAGTTGCGCACCGGCTTGTCCGAAAAGAAGAAGCCCATCATGGCGCCAAAGTGGCACACCTGCAACGGATGGCCGGACGCTTGGCCGGCGGCGGCCAGGCCCGCCATCAGGCGCCCCGCCTTGCGGGAGAGATCCCCGATCACGTCGCCGCGCTGCAAGGCCAGCAGGGTCGCGATGCCGGCGGCCATGGCGACCGGATTGCCCGAGAGCGTGCCCGCCTGGTAGACGGGCCCCAGCGGCGCGAGTTGTTCCATGATCGCCGCGCGTCCGCCGTAGGCCCCCACGGGAAATCCGCCGCCGATCACCTTGCCGAAGATGGACAGATCCGGCGTGATCCCGAACAGCGACTGCGCCCCGCCCAGCGCGACGCGAAAGCCGGTCATGACCTCGTCGAAAATCAGGAGCATGCCCTCCCGGTCGCACAAGTCGCGCAACCCGCGCAAGAAGGACAGTTCGGGCACGATCACGCCCATGTTGCCGGGAATGGCCTCCAGCAGCACCGCCGCCACCTCGCCCGGGTGCGCCTCCACCACGTCGATCACGCTCCGCAGGTCGTTGAATTCGGCGCTGAGCGTCGTGGCGACCATGCCGGGCGGCACGCCGGCGGAATCCGGCACGCCCAGGGTGGTCGCGCCGGAGCCGGCCTTGACCAAAAGCGAGTCGAGGCTGCCGTGATAGCAGCCGGCGAACTTGACGATCTTGTCGCGCCCGGTGAAGCCCCGCGCGACGCGCAATGCGCCCTGCACGGCTTCATTGCCCGAATTGACGAAGCGCACCCGTTCCACGGAGGGCACCAGTTCCTTGACCAGCTCCGCCAACACCACTTCCTTTTCCGTGGGCGCGCCGAAGGAGGTGCCCTGGCGCAGAGCGGCGATGACGGCCTCCAGGATCTGCTCGTTGGCGTGCCCGAGAATCAGCGGGCCCCACGATCCCACATAGTCGATGTACTCATTGCCGTCGGCGTCGTAGATTTTCGATCCCTTGCCGCGCTCAATGAAGAGCGGGGTCAACCCCACGGACTTGAAGGCGCGCACGGGGCTGTTCACGCCGCCGGGAATGGAGCGTTGTGCCCGCTCGAACAGGGCCGCGGAGGTGCGCACGGTCATCGGACGCGATGTCTTGCCGGTCACGGCGTTTTTCCCCTTCCCAAGCACGGAGCGGTGCGGTCAGAAGCGGTATACCAGGCGCACGATACCTTGGACGAACAAGCTCTGCTTCAAGTCTGGCGGCGTGAAGTCGTCAAGGCTGAAGGCCCCATCCGGCCGGAGCAGGTTGGCTTCGAACTGCACCTTGAGCGCCTTGTGGACGTGCCAGGTGAGCACGTTGTCCAGTTCGACCCCGACATTGCCCTGCGGTTTCCCATTGACGTTCAGAATCGCCCGGTTCTTGCGGATCTGGAACAGGCCGCCGGAATAGCCGACCTTGACGTCGTCGGGATAGTCCAGATCGACGTACACCCCCACGAGCGTCGTGTTGTTGACCGAATGGCCCAGGCCGCCGCCCAGTTCGACGTCGCTGTCGACCCCATTGAAGTAGAGCCGGGTGCCCCGGTAGGAGCCGGGCGTGATCTCGTGGTAGCCCTGCAGAACGCGCAGATAGCTCTCGCCGTTCTCCGAGCCCCGCTGTGCATCGCCCGAGGCGGTCATGTAGCGCAGGCCGGTCTGGCCTTGTTGCCAGCGGAAGCCCAACTCCGTTTCCCACGTGTATCCCGAGATGGCCTCCCGCGCACGCTTGCTTCCCGGGCCCCCCGCGTAGGTGGGCGGGCCCTCGATACCGCCGTCGGGCTTCCGATAGCGGTGGTAGCGGCGCTGCCCCTGATCGGTGTCATAGTCGAAGTTCACGAACAGCGGGCCCGTCAGCCAGTTCGCGCGCAGGCCGAAGTATTCCTGCTGGTTGGCGTCGTAATAGATGGCATGGCGGGCGGCGTTGGGGGTCGGGTCGGCGTCGGTCATCTGCGAAGGGTCCAGCTTGCATCCGGTGGTGGAGTTGGCGGCATCCGCGCAATTCCGGTTGAACCGGCCCGGCCCCAGGTTCTTGCCCAGCGGGACGTTCTGTTCCGTATAGATGATGCGGAAGATTTCCACCTCCAGCGTGTCCCGCAGGTTCTGCCGCCGATCGTCCCAGGCGCGGTAGTCCAGGGCCCAATGGTAGATCCAGTCCGCGGAGCCTTCCCCGGAGCGGACGGCGCCAAAGGGCATGCACCACGTGCCCGCCCGGCAATCGAAAGTGGCGCCCGGCATGATCGCGTCGTACACCTTGCCCCGCCGGTCTCCCATGGAGAGTTCGTGCTTGCCGAAAATCAGGTGCGAGTTGGGATTCGGGTTGTAGAGCAGGTAGGCTTCGCGGGCCGTCAGCGTGAGCGCCCTACCGTCGGTCAAGGTGCCCCGGTTCTCCGCGGGCACGCCGCGCAGGTTCGCATCGTCGATCCCCGAGGGCGTCGTCTGCAGCGTGAGGTGCAGGGCGACGTCCTGGTGAAACCAGGTGCGAATCTTCAGGCGGAAGTCCTCGTCGAACTGGGTGCGGCTGTCGAGGTTGGCCAGGCTCGTGGCCTTCTCGTCGCGCAGCCGCAGGGCAAACTCGCCGCCCAACTCCAGCCCGAACTCCTTGCCGTCCGCGCCGTGCACCACCACCAGGTGCTGCTCCACCTCCTTCACGTCGCCCCGATCCAACGGCTTGAAGTTCAACTGGGCGCGGGCCGGTGCGGGCCACAGAACTGCCAGAGTGAGCAGGGCCAGGAACGGGAGCGCCGCAAGCCGCGCCGCGGAGGGGCGCGAGGGTGCGAGGAGGCGCCTGCGCCGGGCAAGGCCCCAGGTGGAGAGCAACGGCATCCGGATCATTCAGGCGGTCTCGTATTCGGGGTCCCAGGGCAAAATGATGACGCGCCGGCCCTGCGCGTCGAAGATCATCTTGGGCATGATGCGGGGCACCGCTTGTCCGCGCAGGTCTTGCAGCGCGGCCTCGCTGGTGCCATAAGCCGCGAGCCGTTCCAGATTCACGACCGTGGGTTCGATCATGAAGATGCGGCCCGCGGCCGCCCCTTCCAGCGCCTCGGCCGCGGTCAGCCAGCGGTGGGAGACCACTTCCCGCGTATCGTGCGCCGCCTCCATGCCCGGGGGAGCCGGCGCGAGGAAGAAGCGGGTGTCGAACCGTTTCGGCGCCGCTTCCGGCGTCACCCAGTGGGCAAAGTACACCAGCCGCTCCGTGGACAATACCCAGCCTTGGGACGCGATCCACTCCAGGAACGCCAGATCTCCGCGGTTGATGCGCTCCCGCGCCACGGCCATCCGCTCCCGGTTCCCGGCATCTCCCGGGCCGGAGGCGCGATCCGCCGGACGGGCCAGCAGGATCCCGGATTCCTCGAACGTCTCCCGGATGGCCGCCACATAGTAGCCCAGCGCTTCCAAGCCCGAGGGCAGGTCGCTCAGCGCCGCGCCGGCCTGGGCCGGCGCCAGGGCGGGCGAGAGACGCTCCACGGCGCCACCCGCGTCGGATTCCTCCACGCCCCCCCCGGGAAAGACGTAGGCTCCCGCGGCGAAATCGGCGGCCGCGTGACGCTCGACCATCAGCACTTGCGGCGCCCGTCCGGTCGCGCCATCGCGCATCAGCACCAATGTTGCCGCCGGCCGGGGAGCGGCGGGAGGAGTCTTGGCGGCCATGTCACCTCCACCGGCAAGATCGGCCGCCGGCGCGCGGCCCGGCGCGCTCCGGCAGCGCGCGCTCCGGACCC
>JBGPEV010000094.1:0-8316 GCA_041482995.1 bacterium
AGGGCAAAGTGATCGCCGCGGGCCCGGGCCTGAAGAACAAGGCGGGGAAGCTCATCCCGATGGACGTGAAGGCGGGTGACCGGATTCTCTTCACCAAGTACGGCGGGACGGAAGTGAAGCTGGACGGCAAGGACTACCTGATCCTGAAAGAGGACGATGTGATGGGGATCGTGAAGTAGCCCGCCGTCCCGTTGGCGCGCCGCCGCGCGTCGCGCCCGCAGCCGGGCGCCCGCGGAGGCGTCTCCCTCGTTGGATACCGGACCAAACGACAGGCCGGAATTTGCGCCGCCATTGAACCGGCCGGGGAGATGGCCTGTCCTAAGGGCTGGCGGCACGGCATCTCAGCGCAGGGCCCCGCCCGCGGGGATGGACCCGCGCCGGTCTCAGTTGCCCGTCGCGGGCGGCCGGCCGGCGTATTCAACCGCCCGTGCCATCGTCACCCGGCACACAGCAGGGAGCACTCATGATTGAAGTCAGACACCTGGTGAAGCGGTTCGGGGACATTGCCGCCGTCAACGGCATCTCGTTCGCCGTGCAAAAGGGGGAGGTGCTGGGATTTCTGGGCCCCAACGGCGCGGGCAAATCCACCACCATGAAGGTGATCACCTGCTTCCTCCCGCCCACTTCCGGCACCGTGACCGTCGGCGGCAAGGACATCCGCGAAGATCCGATCGGCGTGCGGGAGCAGATCGGCTATCTGCCGGAAAGCGCCCCTTCTTATGGCGAGATGACCGTGGAGGAATTCCTGGGCTTCATCGCCGAGGTGCGCGGCTTCCGCGCGGCGGAACGAAAAGCGCGCGTGGACGCGGTCTGCGATCTGACCGCCCTGCGGTCCGTGCGCGGGCAGATCATCGAGACGCTCTCCAAGGGCTACCGGCAGCGGGTGTGCTTCGCCCAGGCCCTGTTGCACGACCCGCCCGTGCTGATTCTCGACGAACCCACCGATGGACTGGATCCCAACCAGAAGCACGAGATGCGGCAGGTGATCCGCCGCATGGCGTCGGAAAAGACCATCGTGCTGTCCACGCACATCCTGGAGGAAATGGAAGCGGTGTGCACCCGCGCGATCATCATCGCCAACGGACGGATCGTGTCGGACAGCACGCCCGCGGAACTGGCCGCTCTGTCCAGCCTGCACAACGCGGTGACCCTGAACACCCCGGGAGCGCCGGCGGGACTGCTGGAGCGCCTGAAGGGCCTGCCCGGCGTGGGGGAGGTGCAGGTGACCTCCGGCGCGGGCGGCGCCGCTTCCCGCTACCTGATCATTCCCACGGACAAGCGGGTGATCCTGCCCGAAGTCACGCGCCTGCTGGAAGCGCAGCGAATTCCCTTTGACGAGGTGTACGCGGAGCGGGGCCACGTGGACGAGGTGTTCCGCCGCGTGACCAGCGCCCCCGCCAGCGAGAAGAACGAGGAGGCAATCGCCCCATGACGCATCTCTGGCCCATCGTCAAGCGGGAATTGGGCGCGTACTTCCGATCGCCCGTGGCCTACGTATTCATCATCATCTTCCTCATCTCCACGGCCGGCACCACCTGGTACCTGGGCAACTTCTACACGTCCAACGAGGCGAGCCTGGAGACGTTCTTCTTCTTCCATCCCTGGCTCTACCTGTTCCTGATTCCGGCGGTGGGCATGCGGCTGTGGGCGGAAGACCGGCGCTCGGGCACCATCGAGATCCTGCTCACCCTGCCCGTGAGCCTGCCCGTGGCCGTGCTGGCCAAGTTCCTGGCGGCCTGGATCTTCATCGCCGCGGCGCTGGCGCTCACCTTCCCGATGGTGCTGACCACCTACTACCTGGGCGAACCGGACCCGGGCGTAATGGTGGCCGGATATTTCGGCAGCCTGCTGATGGCGGGCGCCTACCTGGCGATCGCGTGTTTCACCTCCTCCCTCACCAAGAACCAGGTGATCAGCTTCGTGCTCAGCTTCATCCTCTCCCTGGTGCTGGTGCTGCTGGGCTGGGGCGTGCTCTCGCGCACGTTGCAGGACCTGTTCCCCCTGTGGCTGGCGGATCTGATCACGCAATTCAGCTTCACGACCCACTATGAGGGCATGAAGCGCGGACTGATCGACCTGCGCGACGTGGTGTATTTCCTCTCGATCATCGCGTTCATGCTGTTTGCCAACGTGGTGGTACTGGACAATCAGAAGGCTTCCTGAGCGGCGCAGCCGCAGACCGGGACGGGGGCCGGGATGGCAACGCGTCAGGATTGGAAAGGGAAGGCATGACGAAAAACCGAGTGCTCACGGCGGCCAGCTTCGCGCTCCTGCTGATCGCGCTGGTGGCCGTCAACGTCGTGGCGGGGTTCGTGCCGCTGCGGCTCGACGTCACCCGGCAGCACCTCTACACCCTGGCCGATGGCACGCGGCACATCCTGGCCGAACTGCCGGATCCGGTCACCGTCAAGCTCTACGTGCCGGACAGCGTGGCGGACACTCCGGTGGGGGTGAAGACCTTCTCCCGCAAGGTGCGCGAGTTGCTGCACGAATACCAGAACGCCTCCAAAGGCAAGCTGACGGTGCAGGTCTACGACCCCAAGCCGGACAGCGCGGACGAGGATTGGGCGACCCGCTATGGCCTGACGCCGGCCCGCATGCCCGATGGCACCCAGTTGTTCTTCGGCATGGCGGCGCTTTCCGCCGGCCGGGAGGCGACGGTGCCCTTCTTCGATCCGCGCCGGGAGCGCTTCCTGGAGTACGACATTTCCCAGGCCATCACCCGGGTGAACCAGCAGGCCCGGCCCAAGGTGGCCGTGCTCTCCTGGCTGCCCGTGATGGGTCAACCCACCCGCATGGGCGCGTCGGAGGGCGAATGGTACTTCCTGCAGGAGTTGGGCAAGACCTACTCCGTGGAGTACCTCTTTCCCCAGCAGGAAGACCTGCTGGAGATTCCCGACGGCACCCAGCTCCTGATCGTGATCTATCCCAAGCGCGTGCCGGAGACGCTCTCCTACGCCATCGACCAATACCTGCTGCGCGGGGGCAAGGCGATGGTCTTCACCGATCCCAACTCGCGGCTCGACCCCGCCGGCGCCCAGACGATGGCGACAGACCCCAGTTCGCTGGACAAGCTGTTCAAGGCGTGGGGCATCGAGACCGACGGGGACAAGGTGGTGGGTGACCGCCAGTTGGCCACCCGCGTGAGCGCCCCGAACCAGGGCGTGGTGGATTTCCCGCTCTGGATCTCCCTCAGGCGGCGCAATCTCAATCGCGACCTGGCGTTCACCAGCGAGTTGGAAGAGGTGACCCTGATCGACGCGGGGGCCTTCCGGACCGCCAAGGATTTCAAGTACACGTTTACTCCCGTGTTCTGGTCCTCCAAGCAGTCGGGCCTGGTGGATCAGGCGACCGTGCGCTTCGCCAGCCCGTTGGATATCGCCAAGCAACTGAAGACCGACGATACCGAGCGGGTGCTGGCCGGCCTGATGACCGGCAAGCTGGCATCGGCGTTCCCGGAGGGCCCGCCCAAAGCTGCCCCGCCGCCGAAGGACCGGAAGCCGGGCGACAAGCAGAACGCCCAGCCCGAGAAACCCCGCAAGCACACCCACCTGGCGGCGGCCGAGCAGGAGACCAGCGTGCTGCTGGTGGGAGACGCGGACTTCCTGGCCGACCGCTTCTCGATCCAACTCGTCAATTTCTTCGGCAACCAGGTCGCACAGCCGCTCAACGACAATCTGAACTTCGTCCTCAATGCCGTGGAGTTCATGACCGGCAGCCAGGACTTGATCCACATCCGCTCCCGCGGCCAGTTGTCCCGTCCCTTCACGCGGCTGCAGGAACTGCAGGTGAAGGCCGCCGTGAAGTATCAGCAACAGGAACAACAGCTCTCCAAGCGCCTGGAGGAGGTGAAGCGCAAGGTGACGGAGTTGGAAAGCCAGAAGCAGCCGGGGCAGAAACTGGTGCTCTCGCCCGCGCAACTGGAAGAAGTGAACAAGTTCCGCCGCGAGGAAGCCGGCGTGCGCACCCAATTGCGGGAAGTGCGCCGCGTGCTGCGGCAGGATATCGACAACCTGGGGAACTGGCTGCTGGCCGTCAACCTGCTGCTGCTGCCCCTGGTGGTGGCGGTGGCCGGGTTCGCCGTGATCCTGCGCCGCTCCCGACGGAGGTAACTCGTGAAGGTCAAGCATCTCGCCCTGGGTGTGGGCATCTTGCTCGGACTGGCGGTGGCCGGCGTGCTGGTGCAGCGCCTGTCCGGCAGCCTCTCCGGAGCCGGGGACCGCGTGGGCAAGCCCCTGCTGGAATCCATCGACATGGACAAGGCGGCGCGCATTGAGCTGGTTGGCGCCGGCGGGAAGACCACGCTCGCGGCGACGCCCACCGGCTGGGTGGTGGAGGAACAGGGCAAGTTTCCCGCCGATCAGGGCAAGCTGAGCGGCTTCCTGTTCAAGCTCAACAGCGAGAAGCTCGCCGACAAGGTGACCGAGAATCCCGCGAAAATGGCGGACCTGGGGGTGCTCAGCGCGGAAGAGAACAACAACAAGCTGGAGGAGCACAAGACCGGCATCCTGTTCTCCGTTCAGGACGCGGGGGGCAAACCGCTCTACCAACTGCTCATCGGCAAGGACCGCCAGCCCACCACGACCACCTCCGCCTTCGGCGGACAGTACGTGCGCTTCCCCGGCGAGAAGGCCGCCTACCTGATCGGCGTGACGCTGTTCGCCGAGACCAGCCCCAAGGAATGGATCCAAAAGCCGGTTCTCGCCACCGACGCCAACAAGCAGTTCCAGCGCATCAGCGTCGTCCGGGCGGAGAAGGCCAAGCCGCTCGTGTTCTCCCGAGAAAAGGCGGACAGCCCCTGGCAGCTGGATGGCGCCACGGTGCGCGGGTTGAACACGAAGGAAATCGAGAATCTCGCCAAACGGATCAGCGACCTGGAGATCGTGCAGGTGGCCCAGGCCGATGCCCAGCCCGCCGCCTTGGGCCGGTCCAAACTGGCCACGGTGGAAGTGCGGGGCTTCAACGGGCTCCGCTACCGCTACGAGATCGGCGAGGCCAAGGCGGCCGATTCCTACCGCTATCTCACCGTGAGCGCCGCGCTGCCGGCGACGGTTACCGACGAGGCCGTGAAGAAATCCGTGGCGGACTTCAATGCCCGCTTCCAGCACCGGGTGCTGGCGGTGTATGACTGGGACGCCACCCGGTTGCTCAAGGACCGGAAGGACTACATCGACAGCGCTAAGCAGGGATCGTAAGGAGGAAGCATGGCCGCAGCGTCAGCGCAGTTGCCCCCGGGGGCCTACCTGAAGGACTTCTCCGCCTGGTACAACCAGAACACGATCCCCCGTGAACTGCGGGCGCCCCAGAGCCTGCCGCCCGAGCATTGGGCCAAGGTGCTGGTGGAGGAAGGGGAGGTGCACCTGTTCCTGGACGGTGGCAAGATCGCCATCGCCGTGACCTCTGCTGCGCCCGCCGTGATCGCGCCGGAAACGCCCTTTCGGCTGGAAGGCACGGGCCGCCCCCTGCGCTTTTGCCTGCACTACTTCCACGAGGCGCTCGTCACCGACTCCCAGGACCTGGCGAGCCAGATGGGCCGCGGACGGGCCGCCTAGCTTCGTGCGGACCTGCGCGTCCCGCCCGTCCCACCGGTGGGCGGAAGCGGCAAGACCGCGGTCCCTTCCCGCCCAAACGCATCCCACGCTTTGATCAGCACCAGACCGCGCTCCGGCGGCGCCAGCGCGAGCCGCGTGGCGAGCCGCGGGTGGCGCCGGCTTCGATAGACCCACACCTGTGGCGCGAACGGCTCTCCGGACCGCCAGCCGGTTTGAACGGCCCACGCGTCTACGTCATCGATTCCGCCACCGGCGTGGCTCGTGTCTGACGTGCCAGCGCGGCCGATCGAGGGAGCGCGCCAGTCCAGCAGTTCCACCGTACCTCCACCAGCCGATGCCGACGGGCCCTGCCAAGACACCCGGATCCTCGGCAGCACGCGGAAGGGCACCGCAATGGGCTCGTGCGGTGCGAGCCATTCCCTGGGCAGCAGGACGGGCAGAATGGCCTCGGCCAATCCAGCCGCTTCCAATTCCTGCCACAGGCCCGGCTGGAATTCCCAGGCGATGCAGAGCAGCCGCTGGTGGCCGCGCGCGCTGGCACTCCGGGCAAGGCGCGCCACCTGCTGAGCGCTCCAAACGCCAGTCCCGGGCACCACACGCACCAGCGCCGTCCCCAGCAGCCCATCCGCGTCCGTGGCGTCCGGCGCCAAATCGGTGCCCAGCTGTTTCAGGACGTGTCGCACCAGGGCGCGGTGGCCGCCGATGTCGCGGACGAATGCGCGGCGCTCCGCTTCCGCGAGCGCATACACATCGAAGCCTGGGGCGGACTCGATCTCCTGTTGGGCCGGCGCCCACAAGCGGCGCCGGGTGACGTGCAGCGCCGGCAGCCCCAGGTCACAGCCGATCCAGCGGCGCCCCAGTTCCTGGGCAACCGTCAGCGTGGTGCCGGAACCGCAGAACAGGTCGGCGACCAGGTCCCCCGGCCGGCTGGCCAGGGCGAGGATGCGCGCCAGCAGATCGTGATGCTTCTGCGTTCCGTAGCCGGTCCACTGGAGCGAGGCGGGTTGCATTTGGGGCAAGTCCCAGACGTCGTCGGCTTTCCTGTCGGTCACGACGCGGTAGAGCACCCGGCCATCCGGACCTTTCACGTTCTTGAGCACGCCGTCCACGGCTTGACGCCGCAGTTGGCGAATCGGGGCCTCCCGGGGCAGGCGCAGCGGGTTGACCGTGAACCACTCGGACTTGCCATAGAGCAGGATCGTGTCATGGGCGCGGGGCAGGCAGCCTTTGCCGCCGGAGTATTTGTTGTAATAGTGCCAGACGATCTCGTTCACGAACCGCTCTCGCCCGAACACCTCGTCCAGCATCAGCCGCAAGGGCGCGCTGCTGCGCCAATCGCAATGCAAGAACAGGCCGCCGCTTTCCGCCAGCAACTCCCGCAGCAGCAGCACCCGCTCGTACATCATGTGCAGATAAGAGTGCGCTCCGCGGCCCCAGCGGTCCCGGTAGGCCACACCGCGGATGACCCCACCGGCTGGGCCGTGCTGCCGCAGGGAGAGGCTGAAATCCGATCCGACGTCGAAGGGCGGGTCAATGTAAATCAGTTGCACCTGGCCCCGGAACTCGGGGAGCAAAGCCTGCAGTGCGGGCAGGTTGTCCCCGAGGATCAGCCGATTGCGCCAGAGCTCCTGCCCGCCCGCGGGCTTGTTGGGCGGATACTGCTCAGACAGGGACAGCGTTGGCGGGGGCCGAAAGAGCGTGGCAAGGGTGCGGCGCCCTTTTCCATCGTACTTGCCGTCCCAGATCAACTCCGGCGCGGACGGACGGGAGGGCGGGCCAGAGCGGGCCATGGGCGCAGGCGGACGTTGGAGGCGGGGCTAGCCGCGGGAGGCGCGGAGGGCCTGCACCACGCGCTGGGCGTCGTCGGGCCCCATGCCGTGGTGAACGGGCAGCGCCAGGATGTGCTCGGCCAGGTATTCCGTATTGGCCAGGGTGGACTTGCCGTAGAGATCCACGAACACCGGCTGCTGGTGCAGCCCGCGCGGATAGTGCACGCCGGTCACGATACCCTGGGCCTTCAACCGCTCGCCCAGCACGTCCCGGTTGCAGCCGAACGCCAGATCGTCCACCAGCACGCAGTACTGGTGCCACGCGTGCGCGGCGCCGGGGGTGACGCGGGGAATCTGGATGCCCGGGATGCCGGCCAGACCCTCGTTCAACGCGGCCGCGTTTCTGCGGCGCGTGGCCAGCATGCTGTCGAGCCGCTTCAACTGCTCCCGCCCGATGGCGGCCTCCACGTCGCTGATGCGGTAGTTGAGCCCCATCATCGTGTGCAAGTAGCGCCCAGTCTGGCCGTGGGTGCGCATGTACTTCACCTTCTCCGCGTACCGCGGATTGTCCGTCAGCGTCATGCCCCCTTCGCCCACGAACAGGTTCTTGGAGGGATAGAAGGAGTAGGTGACGAAGTCCCCGAACGACCCCACGTCCCGCCCCTTGTAGCGGGTGCCGTGCGCCTGGGCCGCGTCCCACACGATCACCAGCTTGTGCTGCTGGGCGAACGCCTGGAACGCCTCGATGGCGCATGCGTTGCCGAACAGGTGCACGGGCGCGATGGCGCGCGTCCGCGGCGTCACCTTGCGGGCGGCGTCCGCCAGGTCCATCAAGTAGGTTTCCCGGTCCACATCGACGAACACGGGCCTGCCGCCGGCCATGGTGACCATGCTGCCCGTGGCGATGAACGTGAACGCGGGCACCAGCACCTCGTCCCCCGGCTTCAGGAAGGCCATGTAGGCCAAATGCAGCGCGGCGGTGCCGTTGGCATTGG
>JBGPEV010000095.1:0-8302 GCA_041482995.1 bacterium
CACGAACCCCCACGTGAATTTCGCGGCAATGCCCGTGACAAAGAACGTCGCCCAGGCCGCGCTGGCGACCCCGCGCGAAAGCCCGTGGCTCTCCATGATGGGGACGGCGTGGGCAAAGTAACCCAACACGGGAAAGCTGGCGATCATCACCCCGCCGAGCGTCTGCCAAAAGGCCCGCGTGCGCACGGCCTGGCGGATCGTCCAGGGATACTCGTCGCCGGCAACGACGCCCGCCCCGCTGCCGCCGGAGGTGGGAGCCTGGTCCGATTGGCCGACCGTTTCCGGTGAATCGATCATGAACAGGAAGACCGGCACGGCGATCAGCACGGCGGTGAGCGCCCCCTGCACCACGTAGGTCATCCGCCAACCGATGGTGGCGATGAGCACGGTGACCAGGGAGACCCAAAGCAGGCCGCCGCTGGAAGCGCCCATCATCACGATGCCCATGGCCCGGCCGCGCCGGCGCACGAACCAGCGCGACACGGCGACGCTGCCCATCAGTTGACCCACGCCGATGGTCATCACGCCAAAGGCCATTCCCAGCAGGAGGTTGTATTGCCAAGCCTGGTGCACCCAGGCCAGGCCGATGAAGCACAGGCCGGCCAACACCCCGCTCCAGCCGATCAGGAAGCGCAGCCCCAGACGGTCGATCAAGGTCCCCAACATGGGGGACAGCAGGGCGCCGAACACGGTGCCGATGGTCAGGCTGCGGGCCAGCGTTCCCCGGCTCCACCCGAACTCCGCCTCCAGCGGCGTGACGAATAGCCCAAAGGTGGGATTGATCGCGAAGGCGACCAGGTTGGCGGCGTAGACCACGCCCACGACGATCCAGCCGTAGTACAACCGATCCTTCAACCGGGACGCCAGACGATAGCGAAATGCCATGAACCCCCTGACCGGACTGCTTGGCGCACGCGGACAGCCCCGCCCCACCTGGGCGGAAGCAAGCGCACCGGCCCATGATCTCCCGCACTTCAGCGTGGAGTGCAACCGGCCGCGCCGACATTGCCTGCCAGCCGCAATTGAGCGAGATTGGCGCTGGTTCCCGGTCGGGAGCGGGTGCGGCGGAACGAATGGCCAACGGTGAGAGGGGCATGTTCACCGGCATTGTGGAAGAGATGGGGAGCGTCCGCTCCTTGCGCGAGCAACAGGGCGCCTGGTTGCTGGCGGTGGCGGCACGCCAAACCCTCCAGGGCACCCGCCTCGGGGACAGCATCGCCGTCAACGGCGTGTGCCTTACCGTGACGGCGCTGGACAGCGGAACCTTCACCTTCGGCCTGGCCCCCGAGACGCTCTCCCGCACCAACCTGGGCGACTTGAAGACCGGCGACGGCGTGAACCTGGAACGCTCCATGGCCGCCGACGGACGGTTTGGCGGACACTTCGTCCAGGGCCACGTGGACGGAACGGGCGTTCTACTCGCCCGCACCGCCGATGGCGATTCGCTGCGCATGACGGTGCAGGCGCCCCCGGACGTGTTGCGGCGGGTGGTCCCCAAGGGCTATATCGCAGTGGACGGCACGAGCCTCACCGTGATCGACGTTTCGGAGGACCGCTTCACGTTCATGCTGGTGGCCTACACCCGGCAGCACATCGTCCTGCCCCTGCGCGCGCTGGGCAGCCGCGTCAACCTCGAAGCGGACGTGATCGCGAAGTACGTGGAGAAGCTCGTGCAGTCCCGGCGGCCGGAGTAGGCTTCCGCCCGGGTGCGGTTGGGTGTCGCCGCCGAACGGGAGTCCGGTCAGGCACAGCCGGGCCCGGCGCCGCCATTCTGCCGCCACCCGGCGGCCGATCGCCGGGACGGAGGGAACGCGCTCCCCCAATGCAACTCCGAAGGGATGCTCCGCCGATGCCGCCGCAGGCCGATCCGCACTCCTCCCGCGCTGAACCGCGGCCGCCTCGGGGCGGTGCGCGCGGATTTCTCTCCGCCGCGAGGCGCCGTCGCGTGGGCCGGAGCCGGCCCCGCGGGGAGGCCAACCTGCGGATCGTGCGGGTCCTCTCCGTGCTCTTCCTCACCCTGCTGGCGGCGGGCACGGGTGTGCAGATGTGGCTGGAGTACGGCAGCTACCTCGCGGTCGCGGAAGTGACCGCGGAGAACACGACGGCCCTGCTCGAGGAATACACCCGGCAGACCTTCGAGAAGATCGATCACACGTTGCTGGACATCCGGCGGGAGGTCTTCTGGCGCGCGCCGCGAAGCGGCGGGCCGGGAGGAGCGGACAAACGGCTTGCGCTGCTCGCTTCGGGCGATCTGGCGGTGAGCCGGCTCACCCTGATTGACGCCGCCGGCCGGCCCAGGGCCGGCTCGGGGCCTCCCGGAGAAGAAGGCACCGGCTTCTCCCCCGCCGAGGAATTCCGGGAGTTGCGCGAACGGCGGGAGGACCGGCCCTACGTCAGCCTGCCCCTGCGGGACACCCATGGCGTTTGGCACTATCACCTGAGCCGGCGCTTGCAGTCCCGGGACGGCAAGTTCCACGGCATTGCCGTCGCCGACGTCGAGCCCGCCTTTTTTGACCGGCTGTTCCGGGCCACCGGCCTGGGAGACCGGGCGGTGATCGCGCTGCTGCGCAGCGACGGTCACATCCTCATCCGCCGGCCCCACCGGGAAGCGGCAATTGGACGCAACGCGCTGCCCGGAACGGACGCCCAGCGCTTTGTGCCCTTGCCCGCCAAGGGCACCACGTCCGTCGATACCGTCATCGACGGCGTCGAGCGCATCGGCTACTACCGGACGCTGGAGGCGATGCCTCTGATCGTGAACGTCGCGTTGCCGCTCGACGACGTGTTGCGGCCGTGGTGGAACCGCGTGCGGGAATCCGTGTTGGTCTTTCTCGCCGTGACCGCCGCCGTGGCGCTGTTGGCATTCCTGATCGCGCGGCAGGATGCGCGCCTGCAAAAGGCCGAGTCCGCGGCGCGCCTCACGGAACGGCGGCTGCGCGCCATCACGACCCACATCCCCGGCGTCGTGTTCGAGCGCGTGCTGCAGCCGGACGGCGCGACCTACTACACCTTCGTCAGCCCCGGAGCGCGGGATGTGTTGGGCCTGTCTCCGGAGGAAATGCAGGCCGACCAGCAGCGCCTGCGGAACATCATCGTGCCCGATGACCGGGACCAAGTGGCGGATGGGCGGCTGCGTTCCGCGCGGGACCTTTCCCAATGGAACCAGGAATTCCGCATCCGGGTGAACGGCCAACTGCGCTGGCTGCGCGTCATCGCCCGGCCCCAACGCGCGGAAAATGGCGACATCGTCTGGGACGGCGTCTATTCCGACGTCACCGCCGAAAAGGCCACGGCGGAGGAGCTGCGCCAGGCGCAAAAGATGGAGGCGATCGGCCAGCTCACCGGCGGCATCGCCCACGACTTCAACAATCTGCTGATGGTGATCCAGGGCAATCTGCAGTTGCTGCGGGAGGGCGTGCAGGCCCTCCCCGATCTGGCGCCCCTGGCCGATGCGGCCAACAGCGCGGCATCGCGGGGTGCCGCGCTCACGGAGCGGTTGCTCGCGTTTTCCAGCCGGCAGACGCTCGAGCCGGTGCTGACCGACGTCAATCGACTGGCCCGGGAGATGACCGAACTGCTCCGCCCCACGCTGGGGGAGTACATCGTGGTCAAGACCGACCTGGCCGAAGGGCTGTGGCCGACCCTTGTGGACCAGGGTCAACTGGAGAACGCCATCGTGAATTTGGCCGTCAACGCCAGGGATGCCATGCCCAACGGCGGCCAATTGCTGCTCGCCACCGCCAATTCCCCGTCCGGTCCGGCGCAAAGCGGCGCGGTTCCGTCGCCGGCAGGCGGATACGTTCGAATTTCGGTCTCGGACACCGGCGTGGGGATGCCCCAAGACGTGGTGCATCGCGCGTTCGACCCCTTCTTCACCACCAAGGGACCCGGCAAGGGCAGCGGGCTGGGGCTGAGCATGGTCTACGGCTTTGTGAAGCAATCCAACGGCCACGTGGAAATCCTGAGCAGGGTGGGCGAAGGCACCACCCTCCATCTTTATCTGCCGCGCGCCCAAGGCGCCCCGGCCGGCAACCGGGAGCCGGCCGAGTCCGGCACGACCGCATGGGGGCGGGGGCGCCGCGTGCTGGTGGTGGAGGATGACCCGGAAGTGCGCAGCCTCTCCCTGCGCATGGTCGAGCGCTTGGGATTCCGCACGTTGGCGGCCGCTGACGGAGCGGAAGCGTTGGCCCTGCTGGAGTCGACGCCCGAGGTGGACCTGCTGTTCACGGATGTGGTGTTACCCGGCGGCATGAGCGGTCCGGAGTTGGCCGACCATGCGCAGAGGCGCCATCCGGGACTGCGGATCTTGTTCACTTCGGGGTACGCGCGCGATCCGGCCACGGCCGGCGCCCTGCCTGCCGGGGTGGTCTTGCTGAAAAAGCCCTACCGGTTCGAGGATTTGGCCGGCAAGCTGGAGCAGGTGCTCGCCTCCGGCGCCGGCTGACCCCGAGAGAAACCCGGACGGGCCCGCCCAGCATCCGCCGGGTCAATCGCTGGACTTGGCGTCCAACACCTTCACTTGGGCACGGCTGGGGCCGGCGCCGTAGAGTTGCGGCATGAAGGCGATGTCGTAGCGCGCGCTCCCATTGAAGCTCCATTCCGAGTGCTCCCAGGCGAAGGCATCGAACTGATGACCGTTGGGGCAAATCAGACTGAAGCGCAGGTGACGCTCGTTGAACACCGTGGGATTCCCGAGGATCACGCCGCGCACCGCCAGCACCGGTTCCGGATTGCAGTAGCCGAACGGCGACAGCCGGGAGACTTCCTCCACGAAGGCGTGGGTGAGCGTCTCGAGGTCGATCCAGGCCTCGATGGCGAGCGGTTGGGAGTTGGGATCTTGCGGCTCACCCAGGGCCGCCCGCGTCGCGACCTGGAAGCGCTGCGTGAACTCGTTCAGATTGGCCGGATCCAGCGCCAGACCGGCGGCGCCGGGATGCCCGCCAAAGCGGGAGAGCAGCGGGGCGCAGGCTTCCAGGGCCGCCAGGATGTTGAAGCCCGCGCCGCCGCGCGCCGATCCCAGCACTTGCGGCTGGCGGCTCAGCGTCAATACGATGGTGGGCTTGCCCGTCCGGAACGCCATGCGCGAGGCGATCGATCCGATCACGCCGGGATGCCAGTCTCCGCCCACCAGCACCAGCGCGGGCTGGTCGCCCATGGCATCGGCCTGGACGGTGGCGCTGAGCAGCACTTCGCGTTCGATCACCTGCCGCTGCCGGTTCAGCTCGACCAGATAGCGGGCCATGCGCCGGGCCTCCATATAGGAGCGGGAGAGCAGCAATTGCACGCCCATCCGCGGATCGCCGATGCGGCCCAGCGCATTGATCTTGGGCGCCAGCTTGAAGCTGATGACGCTGGGCGTGACCGGTCCGCGCACGTGGCATTCCCGGATCAGCCCCGCCAATCCGGGCCGGGGTTGCGTGTTCATGGCGTCCAGGCCCAGCTTCACCAGGGCGCGGTTTTCGCCCAGCAACGGGGACATGTCCGCCACGGTGGCCAGGGCCACCAGGTCCAGATAGTACGCGGGCGACGTATGGCAGGTGCCGTGCCGCTCCCAGAAGCCGGTTTCCGTCAAGTGACGATCGAGCGCGCAGGCCACCTTGTAGGCGACACCGGCCGCGGAGAGCCCCTTGAACGGATAGGGGCAGCCCGGTTGTTGGGGATTGACCAGGGCCACGGCAGCGGGCTTCACCGGCCCCAGTTGGTGATGGTCCGTGACGATCAGGTCCGCGCCGATCTCGCGCAGCAGGCGCGGGCCCGCCAGTTCGGTCGAGCCAAAGTCGGTGGTGACGACCAGGTCCGCGCCCCAGGCCTCGAATTCCCGCAGCGCGCCGGGGGAGAAGCCGTAGCCATCGGCGATGCGGTGGGGAATGTAATACGCGACGCGCGCGCCGAGGCGCTTCAGATAGCTGAAGAGAATCGCCGCGGAACAGGTGCCGTCGACGTCGTAGTCGCCGAAGATGAGGATCTTCTCGTACCGATCGATGGCGCGGGCCAGCCGCAAGACGGCCTCCCGCATTCCCAGCATCAGTTCCGGGGGGTGGAACTGCTCCTCGCACGGATTGAGAAAGCGCAACGCGACCTCCGCATCCATCAAGTTGCGCGAGGCGAGAATGCGGCCCAGTCCCTGCGAGATGTTCAGCCGGTCACACAGTGCCTGCAGGGCGCCGTCCCGATAGTCCTGCACGGGATCGACCCATTCCCGGCCACTGAAGCTGCGTCGCTTGTCGATGCGGGGTGGTTCCATAACGGAAATCCCGAAGGGCGGGGTCACCTGCGATCCCCCTGTCCACATCCACGCCGGCCCGCCCCCTTCCTCGGGGCGCCTGCGAGTGCGCGGCCAAAGCACCCCCTGCCACTTCCTCGGCGCGGCCACGGGCCTCCTGCCCTTCTTCTATAGGCCGGACGATCATCATCCCTATGAACATATGTACCTAATATCAATAGGTTTTGCAATCGGACTAAACCGGCGTTGACAATGCGCGCAGGTGGAGACGGGGCGCTCCAACTTGGCAGAGGGGGCAATCGGGGGTAGACTTCAGCTTATATTCACCGCACGCACCGGCCCCGGCGGGCGCGCTTGCAGAGCACATTGGCAGGCGTGTTAAGGGGTTGGCGCTTACCCAGGAGAAGCCTCGCCTATGCCCACGTTCAAGAACATCTTCAAGGTTGTCGGTCAGGATCAGCCGGCCGCCGCCGCGCCCTCCGGCGACGTGATGGATCGCATCCGCCAGGATGTGCAGGGGAACAAGGTCATCGTCTTCATGAAGGGCACGCCGGACTTTCCCCAATGCGGCTTTTCGGCAGCCACGGTGGAAGTGCTGAAGGATCTGGGAGTGCCCTTCGAATCGCGCAACGTGCTGGAGGACCCGGAACTGCGCCAAGCGATCAAGGAATTTTCCAACTGGCCGACGATTCCGCAGCTCTACATCAACGGCAAGTTGATCGGCGGCGCGGATATCGTGACCGAGATGCACGCCCGCGGCGAACTGGCTCCGCTGGTGAAGTAGCCACGCTCCGGGACGTGCTGGGGCAGGCTATTGGCAGGCCCACTGCCTGCCCCCAACCGCGGCGACCCCGGCATCGCAAGTTACCGTCCGCCGCAGCGAATTCTTGCCGGTTTCAACTGTCCAGTTTGCGATCCCGCGTCCTTTCAGCCAAGGATTCCATGGCACCTACCAGGGCACAACTGGAGGCGGAGCGCTGGGTCGTGAACAATTTCCTGCCCAAGTGGTTCCCAGGGCACGTGTTCGACGGTGAGAAAGTGCGTCTCACTTGGGGCGGCGAGTTCAATTTCGACGCGGTGAGCGGAGACGGCAGCATCGTTTGTCTCATTTCAACGAGCGTCGCTCGGACAGCGGGTGGCAAGCTTGGCACCGCGAAGATCCAGAAGATCAGGAGCGATACGCTGTACCTGCTCAACACCGTCGGAGTGTCCAGACGCGCACTGGTCTTCACCGAACCTTCGATGCGCGAGCGCTTTCGCAGGGAAGCGGCCAACGGCCGCTTCCCGCCGGAGAGTGTCATCGAGGTCATCACCGCGGAACTTCCTAAAGACCTGCAGGCCAAGGTCGTGATCGCTCGAAAAGCGGCGTCGGACGAAACCTCTCCGCACACTTAGAGCGCGTAACAAAACTGCAAACTGCCTCAACACAAAGGAACACGAAGGACACAAAGATCTGCATATTTTTCACGCCGACGCATTGAGCGATTTAAGCCAATTGAGCGTTCTGGCGCGCGAGTTCAACTTGCTCAGAGCTGCTGCCACGAGGAGCAGAATTCTCTTTGTGGTCTTCGTGGTCGGCGCCTGCCCTCGAGCGCAGCGAAGGGTGTTTCAGCGGTCTTGTTAGACGCTCTTAGGGAGGGTCTGAAACGCTGGGCGCCTCTGCCGGCGTCCCGCTCAGGTTTAGGAGAGCGCATCGGACAGCGCGGTCCGCGCTGCGCCCGCGCGCTCGAATAGTCCACCGGACCGCGGTCCGCACCCTCCCGATTGTTGCGCCACGAAGGCGGCCCTTGCGCGGCGCGCCACGCGGCCCAGCCCCGCTCCCGGCCCCTTGCAGTTGACCCGGGCATTGACTAGGCTCACCTCCACTCCGGTCATTCCAGACGAGCAGCGAGGGGACTTCCATGCGCATGAAAGCCGCCGTGTTGTGGGACGTGAAGAAGCCGCTCACGATCGAGGAAATCGAACTCGATCCACCCAAGGCGGGCGAGACGCTGATCAAGATGGTGGCGACCGGGGTGTGCCACAGCGACGTGCACTACTGGACCGGAGACGTGCCCCGCGAGAAGCCGATCATCCTCG
>JBGPEV010000096.1:0-8300 GCA_041482995.1 bacterium
AGGGCTGCAACAACTTCTGCACGTTCTGCATCGTGCCCCATACCCGGGGCCGCGAAGTGAGCCGGGAGCCGGACAATATCCTGGCCGAGGCGCAGCGGCTGGCCGCGCGAGGGGTGAAGGAGATTCTCTTACTGGGGCAGAACGTCAATTCGTACAAGGCATTGGGTGTGGACTTCGTCGCGCTGCTGGAGCGGCTGCACGCGGTGCCGGGCCTGGAGCGCCTGCGCTACACCTCGCCCCACCCCAAGGACTTCAACGACCGCTTGGCCCGCGCCCATCGGGACCTGCCCAAGCTGTGCGAGCATCTGCACTTGCCCTTCCAGGCGGGGTCAAACCGCATCCTCAAGGCGATGCGGCGCAATCATCAGATCGGCACCTACCTGGCCAAGCTGGCGCGGGCGCGGGAACTGGTGCCGCGGCTTGCCATTTCCACGGACGTGATCGTGGGCTTCCCCGGCGAGACGGAGGAGGATTTTCAGGCCACGCTCGACGTGATGGAGGAGGTACGCTTCGACCAGGTGTACGCCTTCAAGTTCTCCGCGCGGGAAGGCACCCCGGCGGCCACTCTACCCGACCCGGTGCCCGAGGCGGCCAAGGCCGAGCGGCTGGCGCGGCTGTTCGACCTGCACGAGCGCACCGTGCAAGCGATCAACGAGGCCCTGGTGGGCTCCCGCGCGGAAGTGCTGGTCGAGGGGCCGGAACGCCAGGGTCACGGGGTGTGGGGACGCACGCGCACCAACAAGAACGTCACGGTGCTGGAGTGCGCCGCGCCCGCGGGGAGCCTCGTGGCGGTGGAGATCGTCGCCGCGCGCAAATTCGCCCTGGTGGGACGGGAGGCGCCGCCATGACCGTGCCCGGGTTCACCGAGATGACGATTTACCGGCTGGTGCTGGATCCCAACACCAACTCGCCCATTGTGATCCTGCAGGACAAAGCCTCGGGCGCGCTGCTGCCCATCTGGATCGGCATCTTCGAGGCCCACGCCATCGCCATGAAGATGGAAGGCGTGGAGCCCGGCCGCCCCATGACCCACGATCTGCTCAAGAACACCTTCGCCGCCATCCACGCCCTGGTGGAGCGCGTGGAGGTGGTGGACCTGGTGGACAACACCTACTTCGCCCGCATCCAGTTTCTCGTGGACGACAAGCGCCACGCCATCGACTCCCGCCCCAGCGACGCCATCGCCCTCGCCTTGCGCGCGGGCAGCCCCATCTACGTGGCCGATCACGTGCTCGAGCAGAGCAAGATCGACCCCGCCGGACTGGCCGTGGAAGGGGGCGACGAGGACGAGAACGAGGACGAGTGGACCAAGATCCTCAAGAACTACAATCCGGGCAGGAAGGACAAGGTGAACTAGCGAGCGTTAAGCCGCTGGATCGTCAGCCCGATCTCGCGCCGCGTTCACCCTGGGGGCCGCTCCCTCCCCACTAGGCGCAGTCCAGCGCTCTTGCGCCAGGTCAGGGGAATCCGGGGCCCGCACCGGGTGCTGGGCCCTACGGGGTTCAAGTGCGGCTAGTTGAAGAGGGAAAGGTAATCGACCCCCACCGGGCGCAGCCGGTCGATGTTCGTCCCGTCACCCAGGCGGCCGTTGGCATTGTAGCCCCAACAGCGCATGTTCCCACCCGGTGTGAGAATAGCGCACCCGAATCCCGCGCCCAATCCGAGCACCGCGAACGTGTCGACGGTGGCCAGGGAATAGACCGGGACAGCCAGCGATCTATTGGCCGTGGAGTTGTATCCCAAGCGTCCATTCGCACCGCTGCCCCAGCATTCGATCCCGCCGCTGACAATCGCGCAGGCCATCAAATCGCCCGCGCTGACTTGGGAAACGCCCTGCAAGTGGGTAGAGGGATCCTGCAAGGTGATCACCGGATTGAGACGGGGGCTGGTCGTGGTGTTGTCTCCCAATTGGCCGCTGGAGTTGAGTCCCCAGCATCTCACCTCTTGGGTCGTCAGCCGGGCGCAGGCGAAATCGTTTCCGGCCGCAACCTGGTCCGCGCCACTGAAGTTGACCCCTGACCCTTGCGTGCCGCTGGCCAACACGGAGAAAGGCGTGGAATTGGCGGATATTTGCCCATCCAGGGCGTTTCCCCGGCCGAGCTGCCCAGCGTGGTTGCGGCCCCAGCACCACACCTCGCCGGCGGGCAGGCTCATCACGGCGCAAGTAAACAGGTCACCGGCGGCGATGGCGCTGGCCTTGGCGACGCTTCCGTCAATCCCGCTCACGGCCACCGCCGCGTGACTGTCGGTAAATAGACCGGCGCCCAGTTGGCCGTAGTAGTTGTAACCCCAGCAATAGACAGCCCCGGTCGAAATCAGCGCACAGGAATGGTAGGTGCCGGCGGCCACGGCAACGGCGCCGGAAATGGCGGTCACCGGTAGCGCAACGGAGGAACTGGCCGTGCTCCCATTGCCGAGCTGTCCGTACCCGTTGTAACCCCAGCACATCACCGAGCCATCGGTCTTGACGGCACAAGAGTGCAGGTAGCCCCCAGCCACCGTGCTGCCAGGGGATGCTGCGTTGACTCCGGAGAGCAGGGTTCCCGTGACGTTGGTCACAACGAGCGATTGCCGCCACTGTTCGGTTGTGTTGCCGTTGCCGAGCTGCCCGTACCCGTTGTAGCCCCAGCAGCTCACATTGCCCCCGGCCAGCACGGCGCAAGCATGCAGCCCGCCGGCGAAGACCTTCGCGGCCGCGTAGGGTCCCAGCGGCACCACGGCATCGGGAAACTGGTTCTGCGACAGCGACACCGTGACGCTGCTATTGGCCCCGTCGTGGTCGGTCACCGTGAGGGCGATCGTGCCCGCCACGTCCGGGGTGTAGTTGGTCAGCACCCCGGGGTTCGCAATCACCGGCAACGTGGGCAGGAGCGAAAAGGGCGCCGTCTGGGGCGTGGGGTTGAAGCTCCACGCGTAATTCAATTGGGAAGTGGGCTTGTCATCCACCGAGGCCGCGGACAGGCTCAGGTCGTTGGTCGGCAGGCGCGCCGCTCCCAGGTTCTGGATCACGGGCGGCAGGTACACTTGCACTCCCTGCAAAGCCGCGGTCAGCGTCACGTACAGCCAGAACGAGGTGGACGTGGAATCGCCCCCCGCATTGAAGACCGCCACGGTTTTCTCGAAGAAGCCCTCGGCCGACGGAGCTTGATAGCAGAAACGGAATGTGGCCTGGCTTTGCCCCACAGGCACGGAGAAGTTGCCCGTGGTCACCGGCGTCGGCGTGCAGGTGGAGGTCCACGCCGTGAGCTGGCCTTCCGTTGCATCGCCCGCCAACGTCCAGCTGAATGTCTCGTCCGACCCGGCCACGGCGACACCCGTCGAACTGCCCACAGTGACGTCCACTGTGGTGGTTGCCGAGCCGGGCAGGATGCTGCCGGGATTGATGGCGACTGAGAGAATGCGCGGGAACAGGTACGGCGTCCCGTCATCGTTGACGGACAAATTCAAAGTGACCAGCTCGCTGCCGGTATTGAGCGTCTGGACGGGAGGAGTCTGGGTGTAGAAGACCAGATCGGTGGGAACGGCTGAGCGCGTCAAGGTCTTGTAAGCCTTGGCATCGAAGCTCAGGGCCTTGTTCAAGGGCAGGGCGGTCACCGTCCGGGTCCAGGCACCGATGGTGGAATCGAACGTCAGCGCGGAATCGTCATCCGCCTGGGAATTCGTGGTGTCGTGCACCAGCAACCAGACGGACTTCACGTCGCTCGACGACCCAATGGGTTTCATCGGGCGGATCGCCGTGGCTTGCGGCGTCTGGCCGGCGGTTACGTTGTTGTTGAGATAGACCCGGACTTGCACGGACACCGTTTGCGGGGCCGTGCTGCCCGCACCCCCGGCCGCGCCGCCCCCACCGCCGCTACAGCCCGCCAACAGCGAAGCTATCGCTATCGCCAATCCGGACATCCAGCGTCGTGCCGATCCGGACGGCGACGTACCGCGCCGCGCGATTGAACGGGGGGCCATGAGTCAGACTCGGTGAAGTGGGAAGCGGAGGCGAGCGCCGGTCACGTTGGCAAGATGCTGCCATCCAGGCAATGGAAACGCCTATTACCATACTCCCCGCAGGAACGACAAGGTGGAGTGAAGCAGGGGTCGGTAAACCGACGGTGGCGGGTCCGTTAGAATTACAGTTTATCCTGTTATATCAAAATACTACTCTAGCTTCGCTTCGCGTGTTGACAACGCGGCCTAGTTTTGATAGTTGACCAGTCATCTTGGGAGCGTTGGATGGGAAGAACGAGCGACGCGAAGGAACGGCTGATTGAAGCGACGGCCGAGCTGATCTACACGCAGGGCTACGGGGGCGCGGGAGTCGACGCGCTCTGCTCGGCGGCCGGCGTGAAGAAGGGCAGCTTCTATCATTTTTTCCGCTCCAAGCGGGAACTGGCACTGGCTGCATTGGATGCGCAGTGGGAACCGGTGAAGGCACTCCTGATCGATCCACTGGCATCGGGGTCCGCGCCGCCGCTCTCCCGCATTCGCGACTTCTTCGTTGCCCTGGCGGGAGCCGTGGGGGCCGAACAACGCGCCCGCGGCCACATTGGCGGCTGCCGCTTTGGCAATCTCTCGGCGGAAGTGAGCGGACGCGACGAGCCGTTGCAGAATCGGCTGCGCGAAATCTTCAGCGCCATCGCCCGCGCTTTTGAGGCCGCGCTGCGGCAGGCCAGGGAGCAAGGGGTGACCCTGGTGTCCGACCCGGCCACTGGGGCGGAGGCGTTGGTTGCCTACATGGAAGGCATTTTGCTGATGGCCAAGACGCACAACCGCGCGTCCTCGGCTGAGCAGCTTGGCCGGCATGCCACTGCGCTGGTCTGCCGGGATCTGAACGCATCCGATCCCGTGCCCCCTTCTCCCCAGCCTGGCCAACGCCGGGGGGTATTAGACATTGGCTGATCCTTTGCTCAGAAAGCTGGTTTTGAATCGACGATTTATATCCAACTAGTCAACTATGAGCGTTTCCCGGAGGACTATGACCGTCTTGCATCATGAAATCCGCATAGAAGCGTCGGCGGAGCGCGTGTGGGAGGTGCTGGCCAACCTGGAAGCTGTGCAACAGTACAATCCAACGGTGCTGTCCGCCCGCTACCTGACTGAGCAGCGCGGGGGTGTGGGCGCGGCTCGGGAGTGCCGGATCAAGCCCAAGGGAGTCCTGAAGGAGCGGGTCACCGCCTGGACTCCTCAGACCGCCATCGAAATCGAACTCTATGAGAGCCCGTGGCCGCTGCGGTTCATGCGCTGGAGGACGGTCCTGCGTCCGGAATCGGGCGGAACACGGGTCGTCCAGGATATGCGCTACCGGGTGAAGTTCGGCCCGCTGGGCATGCTGCTGGACGCGCTGATGATGCGGCGCACGTTGGACCGCGCGGTGGCGGGCGTGTTCCAAGGTTTGCGCCAGTACGTTGAAGCCCGCGGGGCGCCTTCGCCCGCACAACCCGGCGGCCTCGCAGCCGCCCTCGGAAGGCGGTAGGCCATGGCGACACGCAAGAAACCGGTCGCCCCCGTCGATGCGGCCTTTGCGCCCGTGGTGAAGGCCTTCGCCAAGGACGGTCAGGTTGGCCTTGGGAGCATGTTCAGCTCCCATGCCGTGCTGAACGTGAACGGCAAGGTCTTCGCCATGCTCGTCAGAGGCCGGCTGGTCGTCAAACTGCCCAAAGCCCGGGTAGACGCCCTGGTGGCCACTGCCGCCGCCGAGCGCTTCGACCCCGGTCACGGGAGGATCATGAAGGAGTGGGCGGGTTTCCCTGCTGAAGCCCAGCCGGAATGGATCGGCTGGGCGAAGGAAGCCTACGCATACGTCGCTGTCGCGGCAGGCGCCGGCCGCGTTGCCAAGCCGCGCAATCGGCCCCGCCCGCGGCCTGCCCGCTAGACCTTGTACCCCAACCGGAGGCCGCTCCAGTGGCGGGGATTGCCGGGGTTGTCGCGGGTGTGCGACAATGAACCGTGATCGCCCGACCCAAGGAACCGCGGTTCTACGTGACGCCGGATGGGCGCACGCCGTTTCGCATATGGCTGGACGGGCTCAACGAACCGCTCGCAACCGCGAGCCATTCAGTTGCGTCTGCGACGGGTGACACTGGGCAACCTAGGCCGGACGCGCCTTCTCGGCGAAGGCGTTCACGAGTTGAAGATCGAGTTCGGCCCAGGGTACCGGGTGTACATCGGCAACGACGGGATAGCGGTCGTGATCCTGCTCCGCGGTGGGTCAAAGCGGACACAGCGGAGCGACGTACGCCTGGCGATCGAGTACTGGCGAGACTATCGGAGGCGCAAGGGATGACGCTCAGCCTGCCCTACCGGGGGTATCTGCTGGGTTCTCTCCGAGATCCGGCGGCCGCCGCGGCCTACGTCAATGCCGCGATCGCGGAAGGCGGTCCCGAGTTGCTCCTGGCGGTTTTGCGGGACGTTGCGGAAGCCCACGGGGGAATCGGGGTACTCTCCGCCGCGGCGGGCGTGAACCGTCAACACGCTTATCGGGTGCTGGCGCGGGATGGCAATCCGCGTCTTTCTACGCTGGCATCCCTCTTGGCCGCGGCGGGCTTGCAATTGAGTGTCGGCGTGGCAAGCGGGGCGCGGCGCAAGCGAAAGCCGGGGCGTGTCCGGAGCCGCCGGGCGTCGCGGACCGGCGGCGTCCCGGGCGGCAAGTCACTAACCCCCCTCACACCTTGTACCCCAAGCGCAGGCCGCCCCAGTGGCGGCCGGCCACCGGGATAGGGGCGGAGACGTCCTTCATCATGGCGAACGTGCCGCCGCCCGTGTCCCGCGGGCGCACCCACGCAATCATCAAGTCGTGGGTCGGGGGCATCCCGGCAGTAGCAGCCAGTGCAAGCCCGCAGTGAGGCGTCAGAAGCGGTAGCTGAGCCGTGCCCGCACGTAGGGTTGAGGGTCCAGCGTCAGCGCCGCGACGGTGCTGTCCCCGTCGGTGATCTGATAGAGGCGGTAGACCGTGTAACCCATCCCCAACTCCGCCTGGGGTCCGCGCGGGCGGCCCAGTCCCAAGGCGACCCCCGCCGTTGCGTTGGCGTAGCGCAGTTCCGTGGCATGGGGATCGCTGCGTTCCAATGCAAACCGGCCCCCGCTCAGGCGCGTCTGGGCGCCGATGCGCAGCCACTCCGACGTGCGGTACCAAACGTCGGCGAGGAACGGCAGGCGGACGTCCACCTCCCAGGGATCGGCCCGCTGGGCATAGGTCACGCCGGGCAACAAGCGCGGGACGCCCAGAACGTAGGTAAAATACGCGCCCAGGCCCCAGGTGGTCTCCGGGCCGGTCTTGAACGTCCTGCTCACCCCGCCGGTGTAGCGGACGGAAGCGGGGTCGGTCGGGTAGCCCTCCGCGGCCCGGTGGGCGCCCACCGACACCAGCCACGCGCCGTCCCCGTCCGCGTCACCCGCCACGCGCAGGAACAGGCTGTAGGAAATCGCCCATAGGCCGGAAACGCGCAGTGTGTCGAAGCACGAGTCGAAGCCGCGATAGCGCAACTGCAGGTGATTCCAGCCGAATCCGTTTCCCAAGACGAGAGAGCCGGATCGGAAGAGCGGGAAGGCAATGCGGAGATCGTCCTGGGTGGAGGCCAGTTGGGCACCCGCCCCTGGGCCGCAGGCGCCCCCCGCGGCGCCGAACGGAATCTGCTCCTGCTGAACCGATAACCCCGACAGCCCCTGGGCGAACGCCGGGAGCGCCAAAAGACCCCATACCGCCGCGGTCAGGCCGGCGGAGCGCAGGAAGCGGGCACGGGGCAGCAGACCCAGGAGCAGCTCCGGAATTGCCGCGGGCCTGTTCCGCCAGGGAACGCCCGCTGATCGATGCACGGTGTACCCAAGCGGGATCGCGGGACGGCTGGGAGGGGTTACAGTTTGCGGCCGCAGCCGGCGCCCGGACGCTCCGCACAAAAAAGCCGCACGCCCGTGGAGCGTGCGGCCCGCCGGCCGATCGAATCCCGCGAATGCGGAGCCCCGCCTACCCCTTGGTTGCGCCCGCCGTGAGGCCGGAGATGTAGTAGTCCATCAGGAAGGCGTAGATGATCACCGGCGGCGCGGCGGCGATCAGCGCCGCCGCCATCAGCCCGCCCCAGTGGTACACGTCGCCGCGGATCAGCGTGGCGACCGTGCCCACGGTCACCACCATCTCCTCGGGCTTGAAGATGAAGGCGGCCGGATAGAGGAATCCGGCCCAGGACACCGTGAAGGCGAAGATGGTGGCGGCAATGATCCCCGGCATGGCCACGGGGATGAAGATCTTGAACAGCATCTGCATGTGTCCCGCCCCGTCGATCAAGGCAGCCTCGTCCAGCTCCTTGGGGATGGAG
>JBGPEV010000097.1:0-8296 GCA_041482995.1 bacterium
CGATCACGAACAGCGGGCGCCCCACCTTCTTTTCCGCCAGCCAGCGCTCGTGCTCGCTCTGCAGGTCCTTGCCCCAGCCGATCGGGAACTCGAACGCCTCGCCGGAGGCTTCCAGCAGCTTCACGGCCTCCGTGTAGGTGAGCGTCTCGAAGGGGCTGTCGAGGAGGTGGTCCAGCTTCTTCAACAGGCCGGGCTCGATGCGCGCATCGAAGAAGGCGAAGTCTTCCGGGCAGCGCTCCCGCGCGGCGGCGATCACAGCCTTGATGAAGCGCTCCGCGACCTGCCGGTTGCGGGCCAGGTCGGCAAAGGCCATCTCCGGCTCGATCATCCAGAATTCCGCCGCGTGCCGCGCCGTGTTGCTGTTCTCCGCGCGGAAGGTGGGGCCGAAGGTGTAGATGTCCACGAACGCGTGGGCGAAGATTTCCCCCTCCAATTGTCCCGAGACCGTGAGCGACGCCTTCTTGCCGAAGAAGTCTTGGCCCCAGTCCGGCTCGCCGTTCTGTTGCGGCACCGCCCTCAGGTCCAGCGTGGTCACGCGGAACATTTCGCCCGCCCCCTCGGCGTCCGACGCGGTGAGGATGGGCGCGGGCAGGAACAGGAAGCCCTGGCGCTGGAAGAACTCGTGCACGGCGAAGAACAGCGCGTTGCGCACCCGCGCGACGGCGCCGAAGGTGTTGGAGCGCACGCGCAGGTGGCCGATCTGGCGCAAGTACTCGAAGCTGTGCCGCTTCTTTTGCAGGGGAAAATCCGCGTCCGCCCCGCCGATCGGCGTGACGCGTTCCGCGCGCAATTCCACCCGCTGCTCCTTGCCGGGCGAGGCGACCAACGCGCCCGCGACGGCCACGCTGGCGCCCGTGGTGAGCGCGTGCTGCGCCAGGGTGTCGCCCAGCACCACCTGCAGGTTGGCCAGGCAGGAGCCGTCGTTGAGCTCCAGGAACGAGAAGCCCTTGCTGTCCCGCCGGGTGCGCACCCAGCCCTGCACCTGCACTTGCGTACCGGGCGCGCCGTCCTTCAGCAGCGCGGCAATGGTCACGCGCGGGATGAGCGGCTCAACCATGGAATTCCTGCGGGGTCATGGCGTCCCGCAACCGCCGCAAGTCCTGGCCGCCGGCGTCGTCCCGGTAGAAGTAGAGAAATACGCGGCTGTGCCCCGCGTCGGCACCGGCGGCGTTCACGCGGCGCGGGACGATGTGCAGCAGGCCTTCCGCCGGCACGAAGCCCACCTGGTCCTGGAGCCCCGTGCCGTTGAGCCCCTCCAGGATCAGCACGGGCGGCTCGTTTCCCAACAGCCGGAAGTGGGCGTCGCTGCCCATGCGGTGGGGCTCGGCGCTCAATTGCGGCTCCACCGTGGTGGAATCGATCCCCACCACCGCGATCCCGGCCTGAACGATGCGCTCCACCGCGTCCTCCGTGAGATAGGGCACGTGGTAGAAACCGTCCGGATTGCAGGGAAACTGGCCGGACACCTGGGCGGCCATCACCGCCCCGAATCCCGTGATCACCACCAGCGCCTCGTAGCGGCGCAGTTCTGCCACGCCGGGCAGCAGGGCGGCGCTCACGGCCTCGCAATAGGTGACGCCGTCCCGCGTGTACGCGCCGGGTATTCCCGTGCGCGCCGCCAAAACGACGAGCCGCGCCAGCGCGGGGCGGTCCGCCGCCTGGTCGCGCCGGTTCAGCACGCCGGCCAGATCCGCCCCCTGCTCATAGAAGTGATACGGCACGTCCAGGTGGGTGGTGTTGTGGGCCGTCATCAGGCGCGGGGCCCCGTCGTGCTTCTCGCCGATCTCCCCCCGCATATAGAGTCCCTTGGGCGCGCGCCGCGGAATCTGCGGCCGCACCGCCACGCCCGGCGCGGGGGCATAGCTGAAGTAGCACGGGAGACTCAGATCGAACCGGATCAGCGCAGCTGCCATCAGGCCCTCGTGTGGGGGAGGAAGAAGTGGACGCGGCCCGCGCCGCCAGCCCGGCCGGGCGCACCGGGAGTGCAGACTACCATACCTGGCCGCGCCGGTTAAACCTGATGCACGTCAGAGCACGGCGGGCGTTCCCGCGGTAAGGTGTGATAGAAGGAACCCGGGAGACGGCACCGGAGTTTATCGCTCACCACAGCGGGGAATGCCCATGAACCTTGCAGCCATCATGAACAAGAAGCCGATCACCGTGGCGGCGGACGACACCATGAACGCCGCGATCCGCAAGATGAAGGATCAGAGCTTCAAGCACCTGCCCGTGGTCGATGCGGCCGGCGGCGTGGTCGGCATCGTGACCGACCGGGATCTCAAGCGGGCCTCCCCCTCCGACGCCACGCTCTTGGAAGTGCACGAGTTGCTCTACCTGCTGGAGAAGGTGAAGGTCTCCCAGGTGATGACCAAGAAGCCGATCACCGCGGAGCCCAACACCCCGATCGCGGCGGCGGCCGGATTGCTGGTCAAGCACAAGGTGGGATGTCTGCCGGTGGTGGAGGACGGCAAACTCGTGGGGATCGTGACGCAAACCGACTTCCTGGCCTATCTGGCCCAGGGCAACAAATAGCGCGGGACAACCGCGCGCGCGTGGCTGCCGTCAGCACGGCCTCGGGGCGGCAGCCTCAGGTGCGCAGCCGCTCCAACTCCGCTTTCTCCAGGGACTTGATCAGGTGCGACAGGTACACCTGGGAAGGTCCGTCGCCTCTTACCGTGAACTCACAACCCACCGAGGCGCCAAGGTGCGACCGGGCGATCACCGCCTCCAATTCCACCTTGGCCTTGGACCCCACCTGGATGTGCACCTGGGCCACTTCCCGGTTGAGCGGGAAGTAGGTCTGGGCCTCGGCCGGCGTCGTGAGAACCTTGCAGCCCGTGAGCGAGACGTCGACCACCCGGAACTCCCGCCCGCGGTTCCCAATCACCAACTGCACGTTGGCAAAGTGAGTAACGTTGTAGCGTTCGGTCTTGCGCTTGGCGGCCGCCGGGCCGGCAGCCGGCAGCCGGCAGAGGAACACCGCGTTGCCGCTGGCCAGATTAAAATGCGGGGTGAGGATCTCCAGCCGCACTTCGCGCTCCGGCGCATCGGGCAGCTTGAAGCGCACGAACCCGCCCGCGCTCAAGCCGTCCCGCAAGCCGGTGGGCTTGGCGACGACCACGGTGTCTTTCTTCAGGGACAGGCGGGAATTGAAGTGAACCGCGCTGCCCTCGATCTCGACGCGGATGACGGCGCGCTCTTTCTCCAGCCGCGCCAACTCCTCCAGGAGATCCTTGGCGGAGCCGCCGAACCCGCGCAAGATGTCGCTCCAGATCGCCATCGTTTGCGCCTCGCCCGCCTTGCGCCGTGCTGCTCGGCGCCGGCACTCTCCCCAGTCCCCAATTCCAATCCATGAAGTATTACTTAAAATATACGGTCGACGTGGCTCGTTTGCTCTTGGGGTGAGCAAGTGTCTACCAAATTGCAGCGTCAGTTTCGCCGATCGTCAATGGATGCACCATGGACTCACAACCGGGTCCCTTTGCGCTGCAATGGGCCATCCGATTGACCTGATTCTTCAAGACCCGGGCCAGAAACGCAAGCCCCATCGCCGGGGCTGCCCGCGGCTGGCACCCCCCCAATGGATTGCTGGTGAGGAGGCCTGTTCGAAATGAGTGCGATCGCAATGCGGAGACAACCGGCCGCCGATTCGAGTCGGTTTTCGCGCCGCGCCCAAATGCGCGGATTCATGATTCTCCCATTGGGTGGTGATGGAATTGTGGCGCGGCGAGCCCGGCATCGCGGGGAAGGGCTCGCGTTGTATATTTTTGCGTCACTGCCGCGCCGGACTGCCCGCGGACAGGGCAATTGGCGGCAGGCAAAGTGTGGGGCGGCGGGACCTTTCCCCCGGATGCGATTTCAGGCACCGTGTGCCACGAGCCACGGGTGGAGGAGATCCGCCCCCATCTCGCCAGGCACGCCGCATCCGCCCCATCGCCGCGGGCGCTTGCTCTTTCCGCATTCGGCTGGCGCCGGCATGAACATCTTCCGCGGGTCCCCGGCCAATCGAACAATCCTGCGGATGGCGCTGCCCACCATCCTGATGAACGTATCCGTGCCCCTGTTGGGTGCGGTGGATACCGCCATCATGGGTCACCTCCCGGACGTGCACTACCTGGGGGCGGTGAGCCTGGGCAGCCTCGTGTTCACCACCCTTTTCTGGGCGTTCGGATTCTTCCGCATGTCCACCGTGGGGCTGACGGCGCAGCACCATGGCCGCGGGGACGCCGCGGAGGTGGCCCAGGTGCTGGGCCGGGGCCTGGTGCTCAGCCTGGCTGTGGGGTTCGCCGTCGCGCTGCTCCGGGAACCCATCGCCTGGGCGGCCTTCCGTCTGCTCAATGCGTCGCCGGAGGTGGAGCGCCTGGGCCGGGCGTTCTTCTCCATCGTGGGCCTGGCCATGCCCGCCGCGCTGATGCTGCAGGTGTTCCAGGGCTGGTTCTACGGCATCCGCAACGTGGGCTTCCCGGTCGCGCTCACCGTGTTCGTCAATGGGGCCAACATCGCCTTGAGCCTGCTGCTGGTGCTCGGACTGGGCATGGCCAGCGCGGGCGTGGCGCTGGCCACCTGCGTGGCCCAATATCTGGGCCTGCTGCTGACCCTGGCCGTGTTCTTCTCGCGCCACCGTGTTTACTGGCGGCTGCTGGTCTGGCGCACGCTGCTCGACCCCGCCCGGTTGCGGCCGATCCTGGCCATGAACGGCGACATCTTTCTGCGCACGCTCTGCCTGCTGTTCGCCAATGCCTACTTCATGTCCCGCAGCGCGGCGCTGGGAGACGCGATCCTGGCGGCCAATTCCATCCTGCTGCAATTCCGCAATCTGGCCGTCTACGCGCTGGACGGCTTTGCCACCGCCGCGGAAGTGGCGGTGGGCAGCGCCCTGGGCGGCGGAAGGCGCGGGGAGTTGCTGGACGCCATCAGCCTTTCCCAACAGTGGGGCCTGGCCGTGGGGGCTGCGATCAGCCTCACGTATCTGGTTCTGGCCCCCTGGCTGCCCGGGCTGTTCACCAGCAACGCCAACGTGCTGCCGCTGGTCTTCGCCTTTTACGTGTGGATCGTGCTGGAGCCGTGGATCAGCAATGCCTGCTTCATTCTCGACGGTGTTTTCATCGGCGCCACGGCCACGCGCACCATGCGCAATTCCATGGTCATTGCCGTGATTGCCGTTTATCTGCCCGCGATCCTGCTGCTGGGTAGGTTGTTCGGCAACCACGGCATGTGGGCCGCGTACCTGCTGCTCTATTTCGCGCGCGGCGCCACGCTCCAGCGCCACGTGCTGCGGCTGCGCCGGGTGCCCGGATATGTGCTGCGCTGAGGGGGGGAGCCCCGGCGCGGGCAGGCGTCTCGCCTGCCCGCGCCGGGCGGACGAGACGTCCGCCCCACCAAACTCATAGCAGTGGCGCGGGCCGGAGCCTGCCCTGAGCCTGCCGAATGGGTGCCCGGCAGCGCCAGCCGGGCGCGGAGGCCCAGCCCACCCAACCGTGCCCCCTTTCCCAATGCGGCCGGCCCAGGATGGGGATTCCCGCGGCACATGTTACAGTGGGGGCGAAACGCTCACTCCCGCTTCGCGCGCCGGGCTGCCGCCGCTGCCGATACTTCCATGAAATTGCAGATCGACACCTACTTCGGCTTCTTCGCGCGTTCGGTGCTGACGGCTCTGGCGACGGCGCTGAGCAGCCAGGCCGGCGCGCGCGTCACCCTGGATGGCGTGGCGCTCTCCAGCACCAACACGCTCAAGCTGCACCGGAGCGACGTGCAGACGGTGCTGGTGCCGCGGCTGGCCGAGCCGGCGGACGTGCCGTTCGTGATTGCCCTTTCGGCCCAGGATCTCGCGGCCCTCACGCGGCTGGCGGGCGGCAATCGCTCCGTGCAGTCCCTGATGGAGCAGGCGGTGAGCGCGGCGGTGGAGCCGTTCAATTTCATGACCAAGACCCGCAACCGGCTGCGCAGCCTGTTGTTCTCCCCCAACGTGACGGGATTGACCGCGAGCCACCTGGGCGGCGAGGTACAGTATACCCAGGCGGCGGGCCAGTTCCGCACGGAAAGCGGCAACCTGTTCACGCTGCGCTTCCTGGTGGCAGCGGCGGGGCGCGACCGCATCGAGGAGCGCGCGACCCAGCAGGCCACGCAGCGGGCGCTGTTCACGATCAACAGCGGCGCCTATGTGTGCCGCCCCCAGTGGGAGCCGCCCCCGCCCCCGCCGGGCGCGGAGCGCGGCGCCGGCTTGAACGAGGACGCCATGAGCGGCTGGCTGCAATCCTTCTTTGGCCGGAACGACGGGGCCATGGCCAACCGGCTGTTCCAGCGCCCGGCGGGCTTCCAGTGCGCGCTCACCAAGGGGGACACCCTGCGCCTGATGCTGGGCAAGGAACCGATCGCCGTGGTGCGCCTGCAACTGAACGGCGAGGCGGCCCTGGAGGCGTTCGTTCTGCTTTCGGCCAAGATGAAGGGCACCCTGATCCAACTCAGCAAATCCGGCCAAGACAAGTTCCTGGGCGATTTCTTCCGCGCGCTGTTCAGCGAATCCGCCCAACTCTGGGAGAGATTCGGGGAGTCGCCCATGCGCTGGACCGTGGTGGCGGTGCGGGACATTCCCGCGGATTCCCTCGACGCGGTGCAAAGCCGCTTGGCGGGCGGCGGCTTTTCCCTGCGGCAGGTGGCCCGCCTGGAAGACGGCATCCTGGAATGGGCGCTGGCGGTGCCGCCCCACACTTGGCGCTGGATGCTGCAACTGACGGCCCGGGGCATGGGGCTGGGCGCGGAAGGCACGCCGGACCGCGCGGCGATCTACGGCGCCACCGGCTGGAACAGCGGCCGCATCCCGTGGCCCGCGCTGATCAAACACCTGACGGCGCGCGACATGAACGAGCTGGCCCGGCAACTGGCCCAGGCGGCGCTTGCCCAGGCGCCCGGGGCGCGCCCCCAGCCCGTGCTGGCCGCACTGACCCGCGCCCTGCCCCGCGAGGCGCAAGACCCCTGGCTGGCCGCCATGCCGGCGGACCTGCGGGACCGCATGCAGGCGTACCAGCCCGAACCCGGCGAGAGCGAGCGCCTGCTGCCCCGCCTCACGGGCACGCTGTTGCAGTTGAACCGCGCCGCCAGGCTGGGAGAGACCAAGCTGAGCGCGTGGCTCTCGCTTTACGGGGAGTTGCTCTGGGTGCGGCGCCAGTACCTGGCCGAAAAGGTGCTGCCCCTGCGGCACCTGGTCTATGGCATGGACCGCGCGTCCCTCAGCCGGTTGATGGTGGATGCCAAGGACGCCCTGCTGGTGGAGCTGCTGGCCTGGGCGGAGTTTCCCGTCGTGGACCAGATGCGGCGCGCCGTCACGCCCAATTTCGCGCTGCGCCTGCTGGAGGACGTGGCGATGAAGCGCCAGCGCATCAACGCCTACACCGCCCAGGAGGCGCAGTTCACGCTCTACCGGCGCGCGGCGGACGGCATGGCGCAGGGACGTTACCTGATCCGCGCGACTCCGGCGGAACGGCTGCGCCAAGTGCTGCGGGCGGTGGACGGGGAGTAGGGGCGACCGGCGGCCGCCTACCCAACCGTGGCGACGGACGGCGGTGGGGCGGCCGTCTCGTCCGCCAAGCACGATTGGGCGGGCGGGACGCCCACCCAACCAACTGCCCAATGTTCCACGCGGTAGGGATGGTTGGGTTCCGGCTCAGCCGTAGCGCTCTTCCTTCCAGGGATCGGCGTGGTTGTGATAGCCGCGGACTTCCCAGAAGCCCTTCGTGTCCTGGGCCTGGAACACCAGGCGCACGAGGAATTTCGCGGACTTCCACGCGTAGAGGTGGGGCACGATCATGCGCATGGGCCCGCCGTGCTCGATGGGCAGCGGCGCACCTTCCAGCTCGTAGGCCAGCAGGACGTCGTCGCCCTGCAATTCGTTCAGGGGTACGTTGGTCGTGTACCCGTCGTTGCATTCCAGGATCAGGTGCGAGGCCTGGGGCTTGGGTCGCACGCGCTCGAGCAGGGTGCTGAACTTCAGGCCGCTCCAGCGCACGTCGTACTTGGACCACGTGGTGACGCAGTGGAAGTCGGACACCTGATCGGCCTTGGGCAGGGCCGTGAACTCCGGCCAGGAGAGGTCCAGCGGCCGCTCCACCAGTCCATCGACGCGGAAACGCCACCGCTCGGGGTGGAACTCCGGTTGGATGCCCAGGTCCAGCACAGGGAACCCCTTCACCCGATGCTGCCCAGGCGGCAGGCGCTCCCGTCCGCTGATCGCGCGGGGGCCCGCCTTCTTGAATTTCTCCAGCAGCAGTTCCTTCGCGCGCAGCATCTTCTGGTTGATTTC
>JBGPEV010000098.1:0-8286 GCA_041482995.1 bacterium
CTGCACCGCTTCCAGGTTGGTCTTGAGGATCGTTTCCTCGTGGCTGGCCTTGCCCACGAACCGGCCGGTATTGACGTCAATGGCGGTGAGCGCCTCGGTCTGGTCGATGATCAGGTAGCCACCGGACTTCAGCCACACCTTGTGGCCCAGCGCCCGGTCGATCTCCTCCTCGATTCCATAGAAATCGTAGATCGGCTGGGCACGCCGGTAGGATTCCAGGATCGTGCGGTAGCGCGGCAGGTATTCCTTCAGGAAGGAGTTGACCTGGCTGAATTCCTTCTCGTCGTCGATGATCAGCTTGCGCACGTCGCTGGAGAGCAAATCCCGGATCACCCGGAACGTGATGGACAAATCCTGGTAGACCAGCGCCGGCGCCGTGGCCTCGCCGTATTTTTGCAGGATGTCGTCCCAGAGGGAGACGAGGAAATTGATGTCCGAGCGGAACTCGTCCTCCGAGCGGCCCTCGGCCACGGTGCGGATGATGAATCCCGATTTGTGCGGCTTCAGGCGGCTGACGATTTCTTTCAGCCGCAGGCGTTCGGCTTCCTCCGTGATCTGCCGCGAGACGCCGACGCTGTCCATGGTCGGCATGAAGACCAGGTTGCGCCCGGGGATGGAGAGGTGGCCCGTGATGCGGGCGCCCTTGGTGCCGATCGGGCCCTTGCTCACCTGCACCAGGATCTCCTGGCCCTCCTTGATCAGCTGATCGATGGGCGGGCGCTTCTCCCGCCGGGAAGGGGGGCTGGCCGGCGTGGGCCGCTCGCCGTTGGATTCGTCCAGATCGTCATAGATGGAGAAATCCGGCAGCACGTCGTCCACGTAGAGAAACGAGGCCTTCTCCAGGCCGATATCGACGAAGGCCGACTCCATGCCCGGCAGCACCTTGAGCACCTTGCCTTTGTAGATGTTGCCGACGACGCCCCGCTCCTTCTGCCGCTCGTGATACAGTTCGGTCACGACGTTGTCTTCCATCACCGCGACGCGCGTTTCCATGGCCGTGTGATTGATGATGATGTCTTTCATGGCGTTCATAGGGCGAAGATGGCCTTTCGCGGGGTGCAGCGTGAGTTGGGCAAGCGTGCCGGCCGGGGTGGGGGCGTTTCCGTTCCGCCCTCCCTTGGGCCGTGCCGTCGGGCTATTCCGCTTTCCGCTGATGGACGTACAAATCGATGATGGGCCATTGCCGCATCACGCGCACCGTATCGGGCACGAGCACCTGCGGCGAAAGGCCGCGGTAGTCGCCCGGGGGGAACTTGGCCAGGTCCAGCACCGCCGTCACCGCGTTCCGGTTCAGCGCGGCCATCACGTCCCGCGGCCCTTCCAGTTGCACGTTCACCGCGTCCCGGCTCGCTTTGAAGGCATTCGTCGCGTTCTCGAACTTCACCGGGATATCCCGCAGCAGCAGGCGGGTCGTATGGCCGGAGACGTCGATCTGCGCCCGGAAGAAGGTCTTTTGGTTCGGCGCCAGCCGCACCGGTCCCGGCAGGTCAAGGTAGGCGAGCATCTCCACGTTCGATCGCAGGTCCTGCACGTCCAAGGGCCGGGTCAGCACGATCTTGATCTTGTCCAGAACGGAGCGCGGCCCCTGCACCGTCACGCGGTCCGGAACCATGCGCACGGATTCCAGCTTGTAGCCCGGCAGGAGATCGCCCGCCAGCCGGGCTTCGATGTTCACCACCTTCTGGATGGTTTCCTCCAGGGTGATCGGAATCTGGGCCGGGCTGATCTGCAGCACCGACATTCCCTCGAGCGGCGAAATATTGTTGTAGCTGAGATTGCGCTCCGTCAGGGCGTATTCGAAGGAGCCGGCCAACTGATTGCTCAGGTCGATCGCCACCTGGAACTGGTTGGGGTTCACCGCGTTGGCCCGCGCGCGCCGGGCCCGCACCAGCACGCTCACCGATTGGATCGGGGCGGAGGCCACTTCCAGGGAGGGCGGGATGTTCTTGAACACCAGCGCCGTCGAAAACTTGATCTCCGTCGTCTCCCCCCGCTTCTGGGAGGCGACGAATCCCCACATCAAGACGGCGAGCACCAGGGCAAACACCTTCAGGGACAGATTCCGCGTCACCGCGGCGCGCCACTGCACGCGCGAAAACGGGGCGCTAACCCTGGATCGCTTGAGGTTGCGCAGAATCGCCGGTAATTCCATCCGCCGCATCGCTACCTAGCAGGAATTGCGTGAGCATGCGCCGCAATTCGTCCGCATCGAGACCGCTGTACAACTTGCCCCCGTGGGCCACCGAAACGATGCCGCGTTCTTCCGAGACGACGACCACCACGGCGTCCGTCTCCTCGGAAAGCCCCAGCGCCGAGCGGTGGCGGGTTCCCAGGAACGAGCTGGAGACCGGCTGCGTCGTCAGCGGGAGAATGCAGCGCGCCGCCGCCAGGGCGCCCTCGCGGTCGATGATCACCGCGCCGTCGTGGAGGGGAGAACCGGTGTGAAAGAGCGATTCCAGCAATTCCACCGACGGCGGCGCGTTGACGGACCGGCCCCGCTCGATGTAGTTGCGCAGGCCCGTCTCGTTCTCCAGCACGATCGTCCCCCCGATCCTTCTCCGCGCCAGCCGCGCGCAGGCTTGCGTCACGATATCGATCAAGTCCTTTTGCGCCGCCTCGGTCATCTCCTGGAACATCGTGGTCATGCCCACGCGCGCCAGGGCGTTGCGGATATCGGCCTGGAACAGCACGACCAGGATCACCACCGCGGAGCTGAACAGGTGCTCCATCAGGAAGCCGATGGCGTCCAACTCCAGCCAGGCGGCCAGCGCATAGGTGACCACCAGGACGGACAGCCCCAGCAGAATGGGGATGGTGCGCGTGCCCTTGATCAGCAACAGCAGCCAGTAGATGACGGCGGCAAGCAGGGCAATGTCGATCAAGTCCTGGGGCCGGATGCCGCGCAGAATCTCCACCAGCGGTGTCATCGCGTTCCCGTTTCATGGGGCCGGTTGGGCGCTCCCCGGCCGCCTAGGCCGGCGCGGATTCCGGCGTCAGGGATTGCACCAGCCGCCGCACTTCTCCCCCGTCGACCGTTTCCCGTTCGATCAGTTCTTCGGCCAGGGTGTTGAGGATCTTCTGATGGGCCTTGAGCAACCCCATGGCGCGCTCGTAGCAGGTCGAAATGATCCGCCGCACTTCCTGGTCGATCGTCTTGGCCGTCTTCTGGCTGAACTTGTGGTGCTGGATCAGGTCGCGCCCCAGGAACACCTGCGCCCCCCCCTCGGAGAAGGAGACCGGGCCCAGCGTGTCGCTCATGCCCCATTGCACCACCATGCGGCGCGCCAACTCGGTGGCCTTCTTGATGTCGTCCGCCGCGCCGGTGGTGAACTGGTCGAACGTGATCTCCTCCGCCGCGCGCCCGCCCAGCATCATGGCGATGCGCCCCAGCAACTGGCGGCGGCCCATGCTGTAGCGATCGCCTTCCGGCAGCAGTTGGGTCACTCCCAGGGCCTGGCCGCGGGGAATGATCGTCACCTTGTGGACGGGGTCCACCTCCGGAATCAGCACGGCCACCAGGGCGTGCCCGGCTTCGTGATAGGCGGTGACGCGCTTCTCGGCCTCGGGGATCAGGATGCTCCGCCGCTCCGAGCCCATCATCACCTTGTCCTTGGCGAACTCGAAGTCCTCCTGCTCCACCCAGGGCTTGTTCTGCCGGGCGGCCCACAGGGCGGCCTCGTTCACCAGGTTCGCCAGGTCCGCGCCGGAAAAGCCCGGCGTGCCCTTGGCGATGACGGTCAGTTGCACGTCGCTCTTCAGGCTCACGTGGGCCGTGTGCACCCGCAGGATCGCCTCGCGCCCCCGGATGTCCGGCAGCGGAACGACCACGTGGCGGTCAAAGCGGCCCGGCCGCAACAGGGCGGGGTCGAGCACGTCGGGCCGGTTGGTGGCGGCGATCACGATCACCCCCTCGTTGGCCTCAAAGCCGTCCATCTCCACCAGCAACTGGTTGAGCGTCTGCTCCCGCTCGTCGTGGCCGCCGCCCAGGCCGGTGCCGCGGTGGCGGCCCACCGCGTCGATCTCGTCGATGAACACGATGCACGGCGAACTCTTCTTCGCCTGCTCGAACAGGTCCCGCACGCGGCTAGCCCCCACGCCCACGAACATCTCGACGAAGTCCGAGCCGCTGATGGAGAAGAAGGGCACGCCGGCTTCCCCGGCGATGGCCTTGGCCAGCAGCGTCTTGCCGGTGCCGGGGCCGCCCATCAGCAGCACGCCGCGCGGAATCTGCCCGCCCAGCTTCTCGAAGCGCTGCGGATCGCGCAGGAATTCCACGATCTCGCGCAACTCCTCCTTCGATTCGTCCACCCCCGCGACGTCCTTGAACGTGACGGGATTGTTCTTCTCGTCCACCTGCCGGCTGCGGATCTTGCCGAAGCTAAGGGCGCGGTTGCCGCCGCCCTGCACCTGGCGCATGAAGAACAGCCAGACGCCGATGATCAGCAGCATCGGGAACCAACTGTTCAGGATCGCCAGCAGCAGCCCGCTTTGCTGGGCCGATTCGGCCTTCACGCGCACGCCGTTTTCCACCAGCGTCGAGACCAGATCCGGCACGTCGGGCAGATAGGACTGGAAGGGGGTGCGGTCGTCGTAGAGGCCGCTCACTTCCTCGCCCCGCAGGGTCACTTCCACCACCTTGTGCGCCTTCACCTGCGCGAGGAAGTCCGAGTACGAAACTTGGGCGGCATTATAGGGGGAGGTGTTCACCAGGTTGAAGAGGATGAACAGCACCAGCCCGATCAGCACCCAAATGCCGAGGTTCTTGTACAGGGAAGTCAAGGAATACTCCGTCCGATAAATGGGTACCCGGCGGTTTCGCAACACCCAGGAGTCAAACGGCCTTTTGCCTGCGGGCGGCCCCATGCCGCTCCGGCGGCGTGTCGCATGGCCTAAGGCGAGGGTGCTGCATCAATCGCGGGAACACAAGGCCCCACCTGGCCCGGTCCAACCTGCCAATTCCCTGAGCCAGGACAATCACATACCTATCCCGCAAGACGGCCGGGCATCTGGGATCAAGTTTAGCCCAATTTCTGCCGCCGGGAAACAGGATTCCCGCGGATCGGCCGCCGGGCGGGCGGGGCCACACCGCGCCGGGCAGCCGGGTGGCGCGGCATCCCGGTGTCGTGCTCGGGTACGGGCGGCCTTGTGGAGAGGCACGGTTCAGTTTTCGGATCGTTCGCCACCGGCATGGCTCATCGCTCGTCCGCGGCCCCTATCCCTGCCCTTTCCCCCAAAAGCAGGGGAAAGGGTATTGCTTGCGCCACGGACGCAGGCTGACGGCGCCGCCGGATCGTGGCCCGCTCTCCCGGACCGCCACATCGCCCTTCCCGTTCAGCCGCCGACCTCCCGAGGCAAGCCTTTCCCCCGTGGGGGAAAGGTGGCCGAAGGCCGGATAGAGGCCCTCGAGCGAGCGTTGCGCCTCCGCCGCATCCCCATCAGGATGCCCCGTGTGTTCGATCCATCCTAAACTGAACCGAAACTCGCCACTAGAAATCCGTACCGCTCAGTTGGAGCGCCAGCAGCCGCTGCCCGTTCGAACGCCGCGCTTCGGCCGCGGCGAACCCCCGGGCGACGAAACGCGGGTAGATCGCCACGATGCGGCCGTTCCACACCAGCACCGGCAGGCGGTCCCGCTCCCAGAGCGGCACCCGCTGATCGCGCAGAAAGTCCTTCACCTTCACCGCGTGCGGACGCCAGGGAGGATGAAAGCGGTCCCCGGGCTGACGCGGCCGCACGTCCAGCGTGGCGCCCGCGGGGATATTGGCGAGCGTGAGGCCGGCGGCGGACGTGCCGGACACCCGGCCGCCCGTCACTTCCCAGCCGGCAGGCGCGCGCACGCGCACATCGTCCAGCCGCCGCAGCGCCGGCGGGGACGCCGGCCGGCGCACGTCCAACAGCAGGCGCCCGCCCCGGCGCAGCAGCAGGAGCCCCCCCGGCAGGTGCAGGGTCCACGGTTGCGCCTTGGGGCCGGTGCGCGACTGGAGCAGCGCCAGGGCACGCTCCACGTCGGCGGCGGCAAGCTCGCCTGGGTGGTGCTTCCGCAGGAAGGTCACCAGCGCATGGGCGCGGGCCAATTCCGGCAGGCGCCGCAGGCCCGCCACGTCCAGCCAGGGCGGCGGGGACCCGGCGGCGCTCTGGCGTGGGCGCGGAAAGGATTCCAGCCACGCCTCCAATTGGCGGCTCTGCCGCTCCAGCGTCTCGAGGCGCGCCGCGATCGCGCCGCCCGCCAGTTCGTCCAGCAGGGGCAGCAGCTCATGCCGCACCCGGTTGCGGAGGTACTTCGCGGCGGCGTTGCTGGGGTCTTCCAGCCACTCCAGTCCCACGCTGCGCAGATAGGCCGGCAGGTCCGCCCGGGCCACGCCAAGCAGCGGGCGAATGAACGGGCCGCTGCGCCACTCCATGCCCCGCAGGCGGCTCAGGTGCACGCCCCGCAGCAGCTTGAGCAGCAGCGTTTCCAGGCGATCGTCCCGCTGGTGGCCCGTGGCGATCCAATCCGCCTGGATGGCCGCCTGCAACCGCAACAACTCCGCAAGCCGCCAGGCCCGTGCCGCGGCCTGCACGCCGCTGCCCAGCGCGCGCAGACGATCCGTGCGCCGCAGGTGCAGCGGCAGTCCCGCGGCCCGCACCCGCACGGCCACCCACTCCGCCTCCCGCGCCGATTCGGGGCGCAGGCCGTGGTCGAAGTGTACCACCTCCAGCCGCAGCGGCATCCGGTCGCGCAGCGCCGTCAGGCCCTGCAACAGCGCCAGGGAATCCGGTCCGCCGCTCACGGCCAGCAAGCCTTTCTGGCCCGCCCGCACAGCGCAGGGCCCGCACAGGGCGGCCAGCAGGGAGCGTTCGACGGTGTGCATGCGTCACTTCACCCGGGTGGCGGTTGCGGACTCGCGGTCTGCGCCGCGCGAAAGTGCCTCCAGCCTACCGGTTTCCCGCCCCGAAGACCGCGCCTTGGACGTGTGGGTCCGGTCGGGGTCGCGTTTTTTTGTTGACAATTGGGTATATTTATGGCTTAATGTTGTACGTGCGGCGGCCCTAGCCGCTCCACGCCGTTTGGGGCCTGAATCGTGGACAGGGCTGATGGGACCGGAGCACATCCCCAAGATCCGGTCTTCTCGGAAGCCAAGGGGAGGGGATACCCGGATTTCCAGCCGCACGGTGGCTGCGGCAGCCAAAACGCGCCTCAGGGCGGTCGGCGTCAGAAAATCCACCGCGCCGGACTTTCGGCTTGGAACCCATTGATCCGTTGGTGGATCGAAAAATTATGAGGAACAGAAGGAATAGCCCGGATGGGCGCCGAAGAGGGGCATCCGGCTTGCGCGGCAGCGGCCCGAGAATCGTAAAGGCAGGCCCTGAACGGGTGCTCGCTGACGGGGCCCGCCCATGCGCAGGCGTCCGGTACAAAGCCCGAATGAATGCGTTAAGGTGCACCCAACGCAGGACGCTTTGCCGAGGAGTGTGCCAATGCCGGACGAGACCCCCTACCGCGGCGTGCACGACCTGGGCGGCCAGCCGGGAGGCCCCGTGGAGCGGGCGGAGCACGACGCCAATTTCTTCGAAAAGCGCGTGGACGCGCTGATGCGCCTGCTCTCCCATCCCGACCGCCGGCTGATCACCGTGGACGAGTTGCGCCGCGGCGTCGAGGCGCTGGGGGAGGACTATCGCACGTTGTCCTATTACGAGCGCTGGCTCGTTTCCATCGCCGGCCTGCTGGTGGAGAAGGGCGTCCTGACCCAGCAGGCGCTGGGCGAGCGCATTCACGAACTGCAGCACCGCCTGGGCGTGGCGGACCACCAGCATTGAACAGCGAATGGCACCACGGATGAACACGGATAAACACGGATGACGGCACAAGATTTTCGAGGCGGCAGCATCCGGGCTGAAGGGACTTCAAAATCGTATCCGTGTTCATCCGTGGTTCCAAAAAAAGGACGGCCGCCGTGACTTTTCGGTTTGAACTGGGGCAGCGCGTGCGAACGCGGGTCGGGTATCCGCGCACCCATTGCCGCACGCCCTACTATCTGCGCGGCAAGCCGGGCGTGATCGAGCGGCAACTGGGCGTGTTCCGCAATCCGGAGGAATTGGCCTATGGCCAGCCCGGGCTGCCCAAGCGGCCGCTGTACGTGGTGCGCTTCGCGCAGACGGCCCTGTGGCCGAGCTACCCCGGCCCCGCGACGGATTCGCTGACCGCGGAGATCTACGAACACTGGCTCGAACCGGCGTGACTCGCCACCGATCCAACCCCGTGACCCTCAGCGAGGATTCCCGATGAGCGATACCCACGATCACGGC
>JBGPEV010000099.1:0-8285 GCA_041482995.1 bacterium
GGGGCGCTTGCGCTCTGGAGCGAATAAGCCCTCGGCTTCCAGCTTGCGCTTGAGCTGCTCGAACGCCAGTTGCAGCGCGCCGGTGCCCTTGGGCTCGAGCGCCAGGGCCTGGATCTGGTACTCGCCCCGCACTTCGTAGACGCTCAGCCGGCCCATCACCACCACATTCAGGCCGTCCTCCGGGGCAAAGCGCAGGGACTGCGCCGCGCCGCGGAACATCACGCAGCGGATCTGCGCGCCGCTGTCCTTCAGGTTGAAATAGAGGTGCCCCGAGGCGGCCGCCTTCAGGTTGGAAATCTCGCCTTCCACCGCCACGTTGGGCAGGGCGCCCTCCAGCAATTGGCGGATCTGCCGCGTGAGCTGGGTGACCGTGTACACCGTGGGCTGCCCGCCCCCGCGCTCCTCCTTCGCCGCGCTGCCCGCCTTGCCGCCCGGCTTGCCGGGTACCGCGCCCTCGGCGGGGGGCTCGCCGAGGTCAACCGTGAAGGGAATTTGAGGCATGGCGCGCCGTCCGGAGTGCGAATGCAGGGCTACCCGCTCAACATTCCCCGCGGCCGGGCCGCTGTCAAGGCGAGCGGGCCTTGGCGAAATCCCAATTTGGTCCCCGATAGGATTACTTGAGCCCCAATTCAGATCGGGCTCTCTCCACCCATCCGGCAGTCTCATGCCGAATTGACCCGCGCCTGTGAGTCCGATTCGCGCAATCCCCGGGAACTACTCAGATTCCGGGGCGCGGCTGCAGGGCTGCCCGTACACGCCGAAACCCGTTGATATTTCACTTGATGGACGCGGCGGATTGCGTTTAGGCTGTGGCCGACCCTATCGGGTCGACGAATCGACCAGCGTTGGCGAGACATCAGGCCGACACTCCGCCTGCCGAACGCGCAGGGCGCGATCTAGCTCTGGTTGCGCGAATTTGAACTCTTCAAACGGGGGGAGGAATCATGATCAAGCACAAGCCCAACGGCGCCAAGCAAGGCCGGCGCCAGTTTCTGAAAGCGGCGGCGGCCGGTGGCGCAGCCGTGGCGGCCACTTCAATTGCCGCGCCGAACGTGTCGCGCGCGCAGACCATCGTCTGGCGGTTTCAAAGCACGTGGCCCCAGAAGGACATCTTCCACGAGAATGCCCAGGACTACGTTAGGCGGGTCAACGAGATGTCCGGTGGACGGCTGAGGCTGGATTTGCTGGCTGCCGGCGCAGTGGTCGGTGCTTTCCAGATGGCGGATGCCGTGCACTCGGGCGCCCTGGACGGCGGCCATGGCGTGACCGTCTATTGGTACGGCAAGGCCAAGGTCGCGTCGCTGTTTGGCACGGCACCGCCTTGGTTCCGGGACGCCAACATGCTGCTGGCCTGGTTCTACTACGGTGGCGGCGAGGCGCTCTACAATGAGTTGGTGCAAGGCACATTGAAGCTCAATCAGGTGGGCTTCCTCACTGGCCCCATGCCCACGCAGCCGCTGGGCTGGTTCAAGAAGGAAATCAAGACAGCCAATGACCTGAAGAACATCAAGTACCGCACGGTGGGACTCTCGGCGGACCTCTTCAAGGAGTTGGGCACGGCCGTGACCATTCTGCCCGGCGGCGAGATCGTGCCGGCCATTGACCGCGGCCTGCTGGACGGCGCGGAGTTCAACAATCCGTCTTCAGACCGGTTGCTGGGCTTTCCGGACGTTTCCAAGGTCTACATGCTGCAGAGCTATCACCAGCACGTGGAAAGCTTCGAGATCATCTTCAACAAGTCGAAGTACGACGGGCTGCCGGCTGAACTGCGGGCCATCCTGCGCTACTCCGCCGAGGCCGCGTCCTCCGACATGTCCTGGAAGCTCCAGGCCCGCTATCCCAAGGATCTGGAGGAGATGAAGGCGAAGCAGGGAGTGAAGGTCTACAAGACTCCGGCCTCCGTCCTGCAGGCTCAGTTGGAGGCCTGGGACAAGCTGGTGGCCGAATTGGTGGCCAAGGATCCGTTCTTCAAGAAAGTGGTGGATTCCCAGCTTGCGTTCGCCCGGCCGGCCAACCTCTACTTCCTGGAAAACCAGGCTCCGGTTGAGATGGCCTACAACCACTACTTTGGCGGCAAGAAGGCCTGATCAGACGGTACTCCCAAGAACGATTCAGGGCGGCGCCCTCCATCTGGCGGGGTGCGCCGCCCTGGTCATGTTTTGCGGGGTATCCGATTGCCTGTTGTCTGATTTGTCCCGGGAGGGGAAATGCAGCGCATTTTGCTCGGAATTGACGAACTGAGCACGTGGGTCGGCAAGACTTTTGCCTGGTCCATCGTCGTTCTCACCTTTGCCATCGCCTATGAGGTATTCGCCCGATACGTCATGCACGCGCCAACCATGTGGGCCTACGATGCCGAATACATCCTCTATGGCACGCTGTTCATGATGGGAGGGGCCTACACGCTGTCGCGCAACGGTCACGTCCGGGGCGATTTTGTCTATCGCTCTTGGTCCATCAAGACGCAGGCCACCGTCGATCTGGTCTTGTACTTCGTCTGCTTCTTTCCGGCGATTTCGGCAATGATCTATGCCGGCTGGGGGTACTTCTGGCTGTCCTTCGGCATGAACGAGCACTCCTCGTTCAGCCCCGCGGGGCCGCCCATTTGGCCTTTCAAGATGCTCATTCCCATCGTCGGCGTCTTAATGACGATACAGGGAGTGGCTGAAGTGGTGCGCTGCATCATCGCCATCCGCACCGGAGTCTGGCCGCCGAAACTCCACGACGTTGAGGAAACCGAAACCATCATCCTCATGGAGACTGCAATGCAGGCTGGGGAGAAAGCGAGATGACCGATCCGCAGTTAGGCCTGTTGATGTTGGGATTGTTCGTCTTCGCCATTCTGCTGGGTTTCCCCATCGCCTTCACGCTGATGTCGTTGGGTCTAGGCTTCGGCTATTTGGGCATGGGCGACATCATTTTCAACCTGTTCGTCCAACGCACTTATAGCGTGATGGCGAACGAGGTGTTGATTTCGGTGCCCCTGTTCGTCTTCATGGGATACATCGTGGAAAGGGCCAACATATTGGACCGGCTCTTCCACAGTCTGCAATTGGCTTCCGGCGCCGTCCCAGGGTCGCTGGCGATCGCCACCCTGGCCACCTGCGCGCTGTTCGCCACCGCCACCGGGATCGTGGGGGCCGTCGTCACCTTGATGGGCTTGCTCGCCTTTCCGGCCATGCTGCGCGCGGGCTACGACACCAAGCTCTCGGCTGGCGTCGTCTGTGCCGGGGGCACGCTGGGCATCCTGATTCCACCCTCGGTGATGCTGATTCTCTATGGCGCCACCGCGGGCGTTTCCGTGGTGAAGCTCTATGCGGGGGCGTTCTTCCCGGGCTTCATGCTGGCCGGGATGTACATGGCGTATGTGATGATCCGGGTGATCGTCAACCCGAAATTGGCGCCCAAGCTGCCCCCCGAGCAGCGCAACGTCCCGTTCCTGAAAGTCCTCTGGGCGCTTGGCACCTCGTTTCTGCCGTTGGCCGCCCTGATTCTGTCCGTGCTGGGCGCCATCATCATGGGCATGGCCACGCCATCGGAAGCCGCGGCCATGGGCGCGCTCGGAGGGTTGCTGCTGGCCTTGGGCTACCGTGCGCTCACCTTCCAGCGGCTGAAGGAGTCGGTGTTCTTGACCATCCGGACGTCGGCCATGGTCTGCTGGCTGTTCATCGGGTCCTTCATTTTCTCTTCCGTGTTCGGCTACCTGGGCGGCCAGGATATCGTGGAAAAATTCGTGCTGGGCCTGAATCTCTCGCCCCTGATGTTCATGATCGTGGCCCAGGCCATCATCTTCCTGCTGGGCTGGCCGCTGGAATGGACCGAGATCATCGTGATCTTCGTCCCCATCTTCTTGCCCCTGCTCAAGCACTTCGAAGTGGACCCGCTGTTTTTCGGGATCATCGTGGCGCTCAACCTCCAGACCGCCTTCCTGTCGCCGCCGGTCGCCATGGCACCCTTCTACCTGAAAGGCGTGGCGCCCAAGCACGTCAGTATCAACGAGATCTTTTCCGGCGTGATGCCGTTCATGTACATCGTGATCCTGGCGATGATCATGCTCTATCTATTTCCGGGCATCGCCCTCTGGTTGCCCAGCGTGCTGTACAACTAGGAGGGGGACCGCGGCCGGCGCACCGTCACGGGTGAGCGGGCCTTCCCACACTGCCGCCCGGCCCACCCGCCGGAGCAGGGCCGTCGGTGTCCCGCACCGTGTAGGCGGAGGAGATGGGCGGGAATCCGTCCAGCAGCAGTGGCTTCAGGAGTTCGCGCACGCCTTGGATCTTAGCCGGACGCTCGGCAGCCCCGGCATCCACTTGCTCCTTCACCGCAACCGCCATTCCCGGCATCCTGGGCGTGCGCACCCTGGGCTTCTACGTGGACAGCGCCCTATCGGAGCTGCGTTTCGACCGGGTGCTGGTGCTGTTGATCGTCACGGCGTTGCTCAACATCGGCGTGGATGCTTGCTCCCGTCGGCTCCGCTCCCGCCCGCGGCTCAAGACCCAAGTCGGGGTCGCGTAACCGGGACGGGATGGGGCCAGTCCCACTTAACCGGCAGTACGGCGGAACCAGACTACATTCCTCTGCATTTCTTTCGGGCACCTGGGCCGGCGGGCGGCCCTCCAGGGAATACCGCGGGTTCCTGGGTGTTATCCAAGTTGCAAAACCGCCCGATGGGTCTATAATTCCGCACGCATCCAAGGCATCGGTTTCAGCAGATCACCATTCATTACTGGGAGGGGAGTATGGGATCGAAGATTTCGCGCCGCAAGTTTCTCAAGGGCGTCGGTATTACGGCAGGCGGAGTTGCCGCCGGGTCCGCCGGAGTTGCACTGCCCGGGGGGTGGGCGACCGCTCAGGTCGGCGCCAAGATTCCGACGACGCCATTGAAGTTTGGGTACATGACGTTCCTGACCGGCCCCGCGGCCGTGCTGGGCGAGCCGATGATCAAAGGCCACCTGCTTGCGGCCGAGGAAATCAACGCCAAGGGCGGAGTGCTCGGCAAACGTCAGATTGAAACCATCAAGGCCGACGAGGCGGCAGGCACCGACGCGAACGTGAAGGAACTGCGGCGCATGAAGCTGTCGGAGAAGATCGATCTCTTCGGGGGCATCACCTCCAGCGGGAACACTCCCGCGTTGGGCCCAGTGGCCGAGGAATTGGGCGTGTTGACGCTGTTCGTCGACGGCTGCACGGACTTCTTGTTCGACAAGGCCGTGACCAATCCGCACTTCATCTTCCGCATGACGAACATCCAGTCCGCGGACGGGGCGACCGCCGCGATCAAGGCGGTGCGCACCTGGAAGGGGATCAAGAAGGTCGCCCACATCCACCCGGACTACTCCTACGGGCGCAACGCGTTCGATCACTTCAACATCGTGATGGACAAGCTGGTGGGGAACGTGGAAATGGTGTCCGAAGCGTGGCCCAAGCTGGGAACGACGGATTTCGCGGCCCACATCACCAAGACCATCTCTTCGAAGCCGGACCTGCTGTTCACGTCCGTCTGGGGCGGTGACTATGTCGCCATGTACAAGCAGATGGTCGGTTACGGCCTCTACGACAAAATGAAGGTGGCGACGACGCTGGCTTTCGGCGTGGTTCCGCACGCGCTGGGCAAGGACCATCCGGAGGGGATCGTGGCCGGCGTGCACTCGAACTATCACTTCACGCACGCTCCGGCGAACTCGGCCGCGCAGAACAAGGAGTTTGTCACCAAGTACTTGGCACGCTGGAAGGAATATCCCAACTTCCAGGCAGAGGGCGCCTACACCGCGCTCAACATGTACGTGTCCGCCGTGGAACGGTCCAGCAAAGCCGCGAATGGGGCGTGGCCGGAAACCGATGCCGTGATCGCCGAGTTGGAAACGGCGGAAACGATCGGACCCGCCGGCCACATCTATGTGCGCAAGGACAACCACCAGGCGTACAAGGACTGCATCACCGGCCTGAGCGCGCGTTCCAGCGCGTACCCGTTCCCGGTCTGGGATCTGGCCAGCGTGATCACGATCCCCATCAAGGATGTGACGGCTCCGGCCAATTGGCCGAAGCCGGGGCAAGGTCACAACGATCCGACCGCCACGTACAATTGGATCAAGACCACGTGGCCCAAAGCCAGCGCCTAGCCGGGTCAACTCGTCGAAAGCGGCGGCCCGGTCCACGAAAGCGGACTGGACCGCCGTCGTTCACCGCCGGCTGGAGCCACTGTGCAGGCAAGGGACCAACGCATCCATCCAGAATTTAACAGGTCCGCGCCGCGCCTTCGGGCGCGGCGCGGTATTCCCCGCTGTGTAGTCCTCGCGGTGGGGGCGATGATGTGGATGTTCGGAACGGCAGTAAGGGTGCTGGCCGGGCACGAAGTCACATACTATCCCGCATTCTACCCCAGCGAGATCACGCTCAGTGCGCTGAGTCCCGAGGCCGCGGCCAAGGAACTGGCGGCGAACCGGCTGCACGTCTACTTTGGCGGGGCCCCGCGCTTCCCAGAAGCCATCCCCGAGACGATCCGCAGTGCCCCGTCGCTGGGCGGCTATGTCGTGGTAACGCTCGATCCCGCGGCGCCGGGTCTCGCCAAGGCCGATGCGCGCTGCGCAGCGGCGGCGCAAGTAGTGTCCGCTCTGGCGGACGCGCCGGCTGGAGATTTTGTCTTTCACCCCTACCCCATTACTCCCTTTCACGAGGACTACGTCGCCCACGCCGACCGGGTCAGGAAGGACCGTCAGCAGGCCGACGCGCGACTTTCTTCCCGGCATGGGCGGGCAGTGCAAGCCGGCGGTGCGTTGGGGCGTCACCTCACCCAAGGGGGTTGGACGGTCAACACTGAAAAATCGCCTTCCGGCGTAGCCCTGGTCGATTTACCGGAGGAGCAGGTCTTGGCTCCGGGGGGCATGGGCAGTTGGGCCGGTCCGCCTTGGATCAAGGAAGGCTGGTACGAAGCCTGGCGGCTGCTCGTTCCGGGACTCGACGGCAAGGCGCTGGCCAAGGCCAAGCCGCTCGCCGACCGCCTCATGCGCGGTGACTTCGATGGACCGGTGGAGAGCTTCAATCTGGAGCGCAAGTTGGTGGATGCGCTGATGGCGTCCTGCACGCGCGTCGTCGCGGGCTACACCGTGCGGCGTGAATTCTACAACTACGACTATGCGTTTGGGATCGAGAACATCGCACCGGATTCCGTGCAGGGATTGAACAACCCGGTCTTCCTCCGCACGGTTAAGCTGAAGGACTTTCCTTGGAACGGCCCGCTCTTCGGCGCCACCCCGGCGGGGCCCAAAGCCGCCTGGAATCCCGTGGCGGGATTTGGGGATGCCGCGGGCAGGCTGGCTTGGTCGATCGTCGCCGATGACGCGTTCATGAACCTGCCGGACAGTTCCAGTTGGGTGCCCAACCGGATGGATGCTCTCAAGACAGAGGTGTTCCAATCGCGTGCGGTATCGATCCCCGTGCCGGCCGACGCGCTGTTGCCTGAATCCGGTACCGGCATCCTGCGGGCGGTGGGGCCGGGCAAGAAGAGCAGGGCGCGAGTGGTTTACCGCGTCCTGGCCTCGCCGTTCCTGGATGGTCTCGATACCGAGATCGAGGATCTGCTCTATCCCTACGCGTTCGCCTTCCGCTGGGCGGGCATGCCGGAAGACCGCCGCGACCCCGCCGTGATGGCCGCGACGGCCCTGGTGCGGGAGCGGCTGGTTGGCGTGCGGGTGGTTGGCACCCGGCGTTACGTCGATCAAATGGCGGGCGTGGAGGTGCCGCGCGTCGAGCACACGATCGAGGTCTACGTGAATCACGCGGCGCTCGATTCCCGTCAGGTTGCGGCCCTGGCTTCGCCCTGGAGTGCCGTACCCTGGCAGGTGGTCGCCCTGCTGGAGGAAGCGGTAACGCGCGGATGGGGCGCGTTTTCCGAGCAGGAGGCGCAGCGGCGCGGCGTGCCCTGGCTGGACCTGGCCCGCGACCCCCAGATGCTGGCGCGGCTGCGCCAGTTGATTGCGGAACTGCGGAGCGCGCAATACCGGCCCCCGGAACTGGCTTCCGGCGCGCTGGCGGAACGCGTCACGCCGGAGAGTGCCCAGAAGCGCTGGGCGGCGCTGGCCGCGTTCGCCGATGAGCACGGGCATTTGCTGGACACCAATGGGCCCTATGTGCTGAAACGGCTGGCGGCAGACCGGATTCGCTTTGAAGTCGTGCGCGACTTCAGGTATGCGGTGGGACTCGGCACGTTCAACTTGCTGGCCGATGCCCCGTCCGCCCGGGTTACGGCGATCCAACGCAAGGGGCGCCAGGTGCGCTTCGAGGCGGAA
>JBGPEV010000100.1:0-8269 GCA_041482995.1 bacterium
GAAAGATGCCCATGGATTCCACGAAGTGCTCCAGCATCTTGTCGTCGAACTCGCTGCCCTTCAGCTTCATCACGTAGTCGACGGCCTTGCCGGGCACCCAGTTCTTCTTGTATTTCCGCTTGCCGATCAGCGCCTGGTAGACGTCCACGATGGAGGCGAGCCGCGTAATCGGCAGCACCTCGTCGTACTTCACGTCCGGGTAGCTGGTGAACAGCGTGCTGTCCCTCTTGACGTGGTGGTAATGGGCCACGTTGATGGTCACGGCGTGCAGGCCCATCTCGGAGAGGATGCGCGCGCCGTAGGTGGTGTGGTTGCGCATCATCTGCATCTCCCGGCTGTCCGGGGCGAAGCGCACCGTGCTTTCCAGGATTTCCTTGGGCACCTCGCTCTTGCCGATATCGTGCATGAATCCCGCGATCATCACGAACCGGCGGTTGCCCGCGCTCGTGTCCTTGCCCATGCGTCCCAGCACGTCGGTGTAGCAATCGGCCAGGATCACGGACATGTCCGTGCAGTGGGCATAGGTCTGGTCGCTGCCCCGCAGGCCGGCGATGGCCTTCATGGCGGGGGAGGAGCCCTTCTGGACGATCTCGTCGACCGCGGCCTCCACGCCCTTGCTGCTGTAGTCGCCCGTCCGGCCGTGGTCCAGCATTTCTTCCACCACCGAGGAGGCCTTGTTCCGTCCCTGATCGGCATGCTCGATGGTGTCCATGAACCGGCGTACCGCCTGCACTTTCACCTTGCTGCGCTCCTTGGCCTCATCCGATCCGGGTGACAACGTCGGAGAATCCGGTTGCGCGGCGGCGGGCGCCGGTTTGGCGGCCGGGGCCCCGGGCGGATCGCTGACCTTGAATTCCAACAGCCCGTGCTTCTCCATGAACTGCGCCGTGCCCGGCACGACCTTGGCGATCTTCAGACTTTCCGGCACGTCGACGATCGAGGACAAATTGTCCCGCGCCCGCAACTGGGCCAAGGGCACGGTGCGCTGGCCCTGTTCGGTATCCACCAGCGCACTGGCACCGCGGAAGTAGGTCTTCAGGAACTTCACGCCCTTCTCGTCCAGGGTGGCGTAGTCGAATGACAACTCCGTCACCTCGCGGATCGTCATGCCCGGTTGGAGTTCATCGAAGCGGACTTTTCTGGAGGGGGATCCGGCCATGGGTCGGCGCTTGAAGCAAGGATAAACGGCAATGCCGTGCAATCGGATTGAGTTGCGGTCAGCGTGACCCGTCACGTTAACATGGAATCGTCACCGGGCAAATCCGAATGCGCCGGGCCGCCGTCCGCGCCCACCCCCGCGCGGCGGGGCGCCATGAGACCTTTGCATAAATCCCCCCAACCGCCCACCCGGCCCTCACCCGTCTTTGCCTGTCGGCAAAGCCATCTTCTCCCGCTGACGCGGGCGAGGGGAAAAGCGCTCTGGTGGACCCGCTCGGCAGTTCCCTTCGCCCGCGCAGCGGGAGAAGGTGCCCTGCACGGCGCCGGGCGCTCGCGCGACGCGCCCAGTGACGCCGAGGGCGGATGAGGGCCGGACCGGGCAGGACCACGAATTTCGCAAAGGTGTCGCACAGCGGGGTGCCAAGCCCGGCCCGGGTTGCGGTATGGCCCACCCCAAGGCGCCGGGCCGAGGCCGCTGAGCGCCGGTATATCCGCCCGGAATGTGCAGGGGGCCGAGTGGTGCCGCACTGTCGTGCGACGGGCGATTCAACTGAGAGGGCGCGGGGGGGGCGCCGATCGGGCCAAGTCCAGCATTTCCCGCAGCACGCCGACCAGAGCGGCCGTGGAATAGGGCTTCTTGAGCAACGGCACGCCGCGCCGCGCCAGTTCGCCGCTGTCCTCGGCGGACATCTGTCCGCTCGTCGCCACCACCGGCAGGCCGGGGCGCCGCGCGATCAGTTGCTCATAGAATCGCTGGCCGGCGACCCCGGGCGCGTGAACGTCCATCACCACGAGATCCGCTCGCCCGTCCGGCGCGGCCACGGCCCGCAGGGCGGCCTCCGCGTCCCCGGCCGTGAGCACGCGGAAACCGTGGCTCTTCAGCGCTGCCGCGGCAAGGCCGCGCACGGCGTCGTCGCTTTCGATCAACAGGATCGTCTCCGTGCCCCGCACCTGCGGCGCCGCGTCCGGGCGCGGGCCCTCCACGGCGGCCGACCGGCCGATGGGCAGATACAGGGTGATGGTGGTGCCGTCCCCGGGGTGGCTGGACGCGCCGATCATCCCATCGTGCTGGCGCAGGATGCCGTAGGCCACGGTCAGCCCCAGCCCCGTGCCCTTGCCGGTGGGCTTGGTGGTGAAAAAGGGGTCGAAGATGCGGGCAATGACCTCCTGGGTCATCCCCATGCCGGTATCCCGCACCCGCACCACGGCATACTCGGGATGTTGCGCCCACGCGCGGCCCAGGCGGAATTCCTCGTCAGACGTCACCCGTTCCAGTTCCACGGACAGCGTGCCGCCGGCCGGCATCGCGTCCTGGGCATTCAGGTAAAGGTTCAGCAGCACCTGCTCCAGGGAACCGGCGTCCGCATCGACCGGCAGCGGCCCGGGCGCGCGCGCGACGACCAACTTGATGTCCCGGCGCAGCAGACGCCGCACCATCTGGGCGTGACTGCTCACCAGATCGTTCAGGTCGGCCCAGTGCCGCTCCAGCTTTCCCTGGCGCGAAAAGGCCAGCAACTGGCGGGTGACGGCCGATGCGCTTTGGGCGGCGCGGGCGGCCTCGCCCAAGTCCTGCATCAATTGGGGATTGCCCTGCGCCTGCTTCAATCCCAGGTCCAGATAGCCGGAGATCACCTGGAGCGTGTTGTTGAAGTCATGGGCGACGCCGCCCACGAGGGTGCCCAGGGACTCCAGTTTCTGGGACTGGCGGACGAATTCCTCGGTGCGCCGCTCATGGGTGAAATCGCTGATCTCGACGACGCCGCCGGAGACCGCCCCGCCCGGCTCGAGAATGGGCGAGGCGGAGACCATCATGTCGCCGTCGCATCCCGCGCCGCACGGCTCGCGCGAGCGCCAGGGCCGGCCCGTGCCGATGACGGACTGGATCTGGTGGAAGACATTCGGAGGGATCATGCACAACTCGTCCAGCGCGACCGGGGCCGCGCCAGCGACGCGCGATCGTTTGAAGGCGTCGTACCCGGGGCAGGAATGATCCGGACAAATCCGTTCGATCCCCCGGTTGGCATAGGCGATTGCGCCATCGGCCTCGCAGACGAGCACGGCGTTCTGGGATTGCTCCATCGCCGTCGCCAGACGGTCGTATTGCCGCCGCGTTTTGCGGCGCTGCTCCCGCTCGGCCTCCAGCTCCCGGAACGCCAGCGCCAAATCCTGCACGGAGCGGCGCGCGCGGCGCATGATGAGCAAAGCCAGCACCACGGCCACCAGGTGGCCGGCGATGAGGAACAGGCCGGTCAGCCACCGTTCCTGGTTGGCTGTGCGGGCGGCGGCGGCGGCGTACCGGTTCAACTCGCCGTTCATGGCGGCCCGGTAGGCCTCGGCCGCGGTCACCAGCCCGCGTGGCGGCGGACGGACACGGCCGCCCGGGCTCCGCGCCGCGCTGTCCGGCCCGAGGGCGCTGTCCAGTTCCGCCTTCAATCCCTCGAACGCGATTTCGGCGCGCGGCGCGCCGCCGCCGGAGCCGGCGGGGGCGGTGGAATGGCGCAGGGCATCCACCCCTTCCGTGCGCAGCCGGAGATGCACTTGCTCCAGTTCCGCGAACGCCGCGGCCGCATGGGTGCGCGCCGTCCGCCGTCCTTCCGCATCCGGGGCGATGCTGGACAGGAGCACAGCATTGACCAAGTCTTCCGCGAGCAGGCGCTGGCGGCCTGCCAGGTCCAGCCACTCCGATTCCGCCGGCGCGCCGGTCGTGATGCGCCACAGCGCCCGGCTGTCCCAAAACAAGCCCAGGGTCAGCACGGCCAGGACGGCCACGAAGGTGACGGCGAGGTAGCTGAACAGGAGCGTCAGGTTCCGCAGGGACCGCTGGGATGGCGATTCGGTCAGCCCGGATTTTTCAGCAATGGGGACACTCATATCGACCGCCCATTCGCTCGCGTGGGTCCGATTGACCAACGACGACAGAGATCTCGATCTAGGCCGTGTCCCCCTCAGCCCAGTCCGCACCTTCTTCCCACTCCCGCCGGCTGGAGCGTTGCGGGAGGTTCCCCGCCTGGCCCGGCCAAACCTGCTCCCAGCGGCGCTGTACGTCTGCCGCCGGCCGGTGCCGGAGCGAAGCGCCGGCCCGCACCCAGCGGTCGAACGTGCTCCTTCCTACATTTAATTTCACGAACAATACCGGAAATGGTTCCGTGCCGGCGCGGTCGGACGACTTCCTACGTGTTGCGAATTCCCCCTGTGGCCAAGCGGCAGCGGATGCACCGGCCGCCAGCCGGCGCGGGCGTCATGTGCGCCCTATTCCGGCGGGAATCGGCAGCCGCCCGGCACACCGCTGGGCGCGCCGGGCGGAGCAGGAGGGGCCGGGCGGGATTGAGGGGTTGCTGGTCCGCGAGTCGCCGGCCGGATGGCCTGATTCAAGGGTCGATGCGGATGGATTGGAAGATTCGGTAGGCTTGGTCTTCCGACGCCTTGTAATGCTGATAGTAGTCAACCACCTCTTCCACCTGGATATCCGGCTCCATCATCAGGTCCAGCAGGCTGTGGTGGGTAATCAACTCGCCCTGCGCCGTCTCGACAGCGGCCACGATGGGGCGGCTCGGATGGGTTGTGGGCGCCAGCATCAGCACGAATGCGAGTTCCTTGGTCGAGAGCCGCACGAGGGACCCAATGGGGTAGACCCCCATCGATTCAACGAAATGATTGAGCATCTGTTCGTCGAATTCGGTGCCCTTCAGCCGCATCACATATTCGATGGCCTTGCCGGGCACCCAATTGTTCTTGTATTTGCGCCGTCCGATCAGCGCCTGGTAAACGTCCACGATGGACGCGAGCCGTGTGATGGGCAGCACTTCCTTGTAGGGGACGTCGGGATAGCTCGTGAAAAGCGTGCCGTCCTTCTTCACGTGGTGGTAGTGCGCCAGGTTCACGGTGACCGGGTGCATCTGCATTTCCGTGAGGATGCGTGCCCCGTAGGTGGAGTGATTGCGCATGATCTGCATTTCGCGGCTGTCGGGCGCGAAGCGCTGGGTGCTGTCGAGGATCTCCTTGGGCACTTCGGACTTGCCGATGTCGTGCATGAATCCGGCGATCAGCACGAAGCGCTTGTTGATCTCGCTGGCGCTCTTTCCCTGCCGCTGCACCACGTCCATGTAGCATTCCGCCAGGATCACGGACATGTCCGTGCAATGGGCATAGGTCTGATCGCTGCCTCGCAGGCCGCTGATGGCCTTCAGGGCCGGCAGCGATCCGCCGCGCGCGATTTCGTCCACGACCGCTTCCACGCCCTTGCTGTCGTAATCCCCCGTCCGGCCGCGGTCCATCATCTCTTCCACCACGTTGGTGGCGCGTTGCCGATCCTGGACGGCCCGCCCCAGCGTATCCAGAAAGCGCCGGACTTCCACCTTCTTGGCCTGGCTGCGCCGCCGGGCCTCCTCCGATCCCGGGGGCATGCTGCCCACCGGCGCCGACTTGCCGCCGGCCAACACGCGCGCGCCCTCGGGGGGCAGGAGCACCTTGAACTCCAGCAGCCCGTGCTGCTCCATGAACTTCCCGGTGCCCTGCTCCACCTTGGCGATTTTCAGGGTATCCGGGATGTCGACGATGGCATGCAGACTGTCGAACACCTGAAGGTCGCCGATCGGCACGGCCTGGTGCCCCATCTCCGTTGCGACCACGGCCATCGCGCCCGCAAAGTGCGTCTTGAGAAACATCACGCCCGCGCCATTCAGGGACGCGTAGCCGAACGACAGTTCGGTCACTTCCCGCACCGTCATTCCCGGTTCCAACTCCTCAAATTTGACGTTGCTGACAATTTGACCGGACATGGGACCCATTCGCTGCATTAAGAATTCAATGAAGTGACGTAGAATAGGAAGTCCTGCGGAAGAGATTCGACGCAGCCTAACATGGGGCCCGCAGCCGTCCAACCCCGAATACGACGTAATTTGCCATGCGGCCCAGATTTCCGGCGCCCGGCTGACCCCACCCAACGGGTCATGTCCCGGTGCTCCCGATGTCCGGGAGAATTCCCTTGAGCGTCGGTCTTTACTTTCCGCACCGAGCCTTGGGCCAGCCCGGCGCGGGCGTCAAACGCGCCTTCTTGCGGCGCGGATCGGCAACCGCCCGGCACACCGCTGGGCGCGCCGGGCGGAGCAGGAGGGGCCGGGCGGGATTAGATGGAGATGGAGCCCTTGCGGAAGGCCGTGCGGGCGCAGCGGGCGTTCACCAGCACCGGCCTTCCGGCGTTGGCCCACTCCCGCGCCTGGCGCAGCACGGGGCCGGCCTGCTCGTCCTGGGCTATCAGCAGGCCCGCGGCACCCAGGCCCTCCGCGGCGCGGTGATAGTCGGTTTGCCGCAACACCGTGCCCACCGGGGATCCCAGCACCTCCACCTGTTCGCGGGCGATCTGCTGCCAGCCGCCGTCGTTGCCTATCAGGCCGATCACCGGCACCCGATGCCGGACGAAGGTGTCCCATTCCGGCAGGGTGTAGCCGACCGCCCCATCGCCATAGAGAATCCAGACCTCGGCGGAGGGCCGGCACAGCTTGGCGCCCAGGGCGAACCCCGCCCCCGCTCCCAGGGTGCCGAACACGCCCGGGTCCAGCCAGGAGAGCGGCCCGCGCGGCCGCAGGACGTAGGATGCGGTGGCCACGAAGTCGCCGCCGTCGCCGACCAGGATGCTGTCCTCGGCGAGGGACTCCTCCAGGCGCCGCAGCAGGGCGAGAGGATTGACGCCGTCTCCGGCCGGGCCGGCTTGGGCGTCGATTTCGCGGTCCCGCCCGGCATCGCGCTCCTGGCATTCGCGCAGCCAATCCGGCCAGTGCTGGATCACGTCCCGCCGCGCATCGGCCAGGCCGCGCAAGAAAGCGCCGGGGTCGCCGAGCACCGCCTCCCGGGGCCGGACGTTCTTGCGCAGATCCTCCGGGCTCAAATTCACGGCAACCAGCGGGGCGCCCGGAGCGAAGTCCCGCCCATAGTTGAGCCGGAAGTCCGCGGGCATGCCGGCCAGAATCACCAGATCGGCCAGCTTGAGCGCCTGCTTGCGCCGGTGGCGCAACACCAACGGATGCTCGCGTCCCAGCAGTCCGCGGGCCATACCGGACAGATAGGTGGGCACGCCCAGCGCCCCCACCGCGTGCCGCAACTCCCGCACGCGCGCCACGTCCAGGGTCGCTTGGCTGCCGATCAGCAGCAGCGGCCGGCGCGCCCCAATGAGCAGCGTGCCGACCCGCTCGAACCGCGCCGGAACGATCTGCCGCTCGGCGATGCGCCGCGGCGGTTTCGCCTGGGACGTATTGGCATCGGCAAACAGTCCGTCGACATGGCGCCTGAGGTACCAGTTGAATGCCCACGTCTTCCAGCCGCGCACCTGGTGCGGAGGCTGGATGCCGTACCAGCCCCGTACGAGCGCCTCGGGATAGAGCAGGTCCACCGGCAGTTCCAGGAACACCGGCCCCGGCAGGTCCGAGCGCGCGATCTCGAACGCCTGTTCCAGGCTAGGGACGATCTGGCCCACCGTGCGCGCGGAAAACGCCCACTTCACGTGGGGCCGCATCACGGCCATCTGATCGATGTCCTGCAACGCGCCGCGCCCCTTGAGCAGGGTGGCGGTGGCGCCCCCCAGCAGCACGAGGGGGGAATGGGCCAGTTGGGCATTCTTCACGGCGGTGAGGGTATTGGTCACCCCCGGGCCGGCGGTCACCGCCGCGACGCCGGGGGTGCCCGTGAGGCGCGCCACGGCATCCGCGGCGAACACGGCCGTGGCCTCGTGCCGCACGTCCACCACGCGGATGCCCTGGGCCTCGCAGGCCACCAGGATCGGGGAGATGTGCCCGCCACACAGCGTGAACAGGAAGGGCACGCCGTGCCGCTTCAACACTTCCGCCACCCGTACGCCGCCGTGCACCGTCGTTGGGTTCATGTCTCACCTGGTTGTGCCGGCCGCGCTTTCCGATGCGGGCCCCGCGCCGCCCACCCTAACGCAAGACGGGCCAGGGCGGAACCGCCGGGGGCGTGCCCTCAAACCCCGGCTAGGCAAGCGGGAATAGCCTTGGTCCTTGGCCCGAACGCCGACGGGTCGGGACCCGGGGCTTAGCCTTCGCGTAGGCAGCCGTGACTCTCCCTGGCCGCTGTCGCGGCCTGTCCCCCTCGCAAGCGA
>JBGPEV010000101.1:0-8239 GCA_041482995.1 bacterium
ACAACCGCGCCCGCGTCGTGCAGGGCCAGGACCCGGCCCAGGGCAAGTTGACGGAGAAAGGCCTTCGGCAGGCCCAGCGGGTGGGAGAGCGCCTGGCTGCCGTGCCGTTCCAGATCGCCTATTGCAGCCCGTTGGAGCGGGCCGTCCTGACCCTGGCCCAGATCCTGGCGGCCCGGCCGGGGGAGCGCACCCTGCCGCTCGTGTTTCCCCTCGAATTGCGCGAGGTGAATCTGGGCGTGCTGCACGGCCGCCCCCACCTGGAATGGAAGTCCGCCATCTCGGGCGACCCCATGGCTTGGCGCCCCGCCCAAGGGGAAAGCTGGCTGGATGTGCAGGCGCGGGTCACCGGCTATCTGCGCAACACGATCCTGCCGGCCGGCCACACGGACATTCTCATCGTCGCCCACGGCGGCGTGAACCGCGGGCTGATCGCCAGCCTGACGGGCATCTCCATGGCCCAGGCCTGGGAGGACGAGGGCATCGGCGCCCCCCAGGAGAACTCCTGCGTGAACCGCCTGGAGTTGGACGATCAAGGCCAGTTGCGGGCGGCCACGGTGAACGACACGCTGCACCTGGGCGACGACCCCGAAGCCGGCGCAGGCCAGCGCTGGCTCGTGCAGGAACGCCGCTGGCAGGTGCTCGGCCCCCACGTTCACCACCCGGACACGATTCCGGTGGGGTGAAGGCGGCGGGCAGGCATTGCCGATAGGCGGCTGGGACGGGCCTCCGTGCCCGTCTACGGGCGGTTGGTAGGACGGGACTCCGTGCCCGTCCGCGCGCAGAGTTGCCAGCGCCCCCCGCAAGCGTCCGGCGCTGGACGGGTACCCAATCGGCGGGCTCGGGGCAGGCTCCGGCCCGTCCCACTATCAGAACTCCAGCTCCAGGAAGCTCGTGCCCGTGATCGGGCTCTCATAGTAAGGCGGGATCGGGCGGAAGCCCAAGCGGCGGTAGAGCGCCCGGGCGGGCGCCATCTCAGGCAGCGTATCCAGCCGCACGCGGCGGTAGCCCCTGGCGCGGGCTTCGGACAAAATGGCGCGGGCCAACCGCTCTCCCAGCCCCAGTTTGCGATACGCGGGCCGCACATAGAGCCGCTTCATCTCGGCGACGTCCCCCTGCTGGGCGCGCAACGCGACGCACCCGGCGGGGGCGCCCTCCACCCGGGCCAACAGCAGGCAGCCGCGGGGCGGAGCATACTCTCCCGGCAGGCCCGCCAATTCCTCCGCGAAGCCCTGGAAGCTCAGATCGCGCCCCAACGCGGCGGCATACTCGGCGATCAGCTCCCGTGCCGCCGCGATCTGCACCGCCGTCCGCGCCGGCACGATGCGTATCGCGCCCGCTTCCAGGCCGGTTTCAGCGTATCGGTCGAAGGCACCCATGACGGCGAGATTTGGAGTGTCTAACAAAACTGCTGAACCTCCCTGCGCGGAATCTATCCTTGAGCAACGCGAACGGATCGAGGGCACGCTCCGTACACGACGGACACATCGAGAAATTCGCTCCTCGCGGCAGCAGTTCCGAGACAGGTGAAAGAGCGCTCCAGAACGCTCTATTGGTTCAATGCGCTCGATGATGCGGCGTAAGAAACTGCCGTTCTTTGTACTACTTACGCCTCGTTTTTTTCCGCATGGCGCGACGATTTTCATGCGGCGAGGCGGGCGAGTTCGCGCGCCGTGCCGGTGGGTTGCGGCCACGCTGCGCCAGGGTGAAAGGCGGTTGCATTTTTTCTTTGCGCCTTTGCGCGGCAACGCAGGTGAAGTTGTACCGGCCACAACTGCAATAAGGGTTTCGCCGTTGCAGTCCTTGGGTTCCTCGTACCCTTTGGTTGCGGCTACGTTCGCGCTAGGGTCTTGGTATTCCTTTGTGTCCTTTGTGTTGAGGCAGTTTGCAGTTCTGTTAGGCGATCTTAGGAGCAAAACCGGCGCAAGAATCGGGTGGCTGCCGAATGGCCCTTGCCTCATGCTGCGGATCGTCAGAACGTGATGATTCCTGAACCGGGAGGATTTGGCTATGTCCCTCAATACAACGACGCTGAACGCCATTCCCACTGCCCATCCGCCAGTGACCCCTTTGCCCATGACCGCCATGACGCCGAGCGACAGCGCGCGCATCGCCCACGCCATCCGCTACCTGGATGCCAATGCGCAGAGTCAGCCGGGGCTGGACGAGATTGCCCAGGCCGTGCACCTGAGCCGCTTCCACTTCCAGCGCCTGTTCCGGCGCTGGGCGGGCATCAGCCCCAAACGCTTCCTGCAAGTGGTGACCCTGAGCCAGGCCAAGCGCCTGCTGCACGAGCGGCGCAGCGTGCTGGACACGGCGCTGGACGTGGGCATGTCCGGCCCGGCGCGCCTGCATGACTTGTTCATCAACCTGGAGGGCGTCTCCCCGGGCGAGCACAAGCAGCGCGGCGCGGGGCTGGTGCTGGACTGGGGCGTCTATCCCAGCCCCTTCGGCGAGTGCCTGCTGGTGGCGAGCCCGCGCGGTATCTGCTCGCTCAGCTTCCTGGTGGGCGGCGGCGCCAGGGCGCGGCTGGCCGAGGTGCGCGAGCAGTGGCCCCAGGCCGAATTCCGGCCCGATGGCGGCAAGCTAAAGGGCGTGGCCGCGCGCGTCTTTTCCCCCGCCCGCTCCGGCGCGCCGCTCACGTTGCATTTGCAGGGCACCAACTTCCAGGTGCAAGTGTGGCAGGCCCTGCTGCGCATCCCCTTCGGCGAGGTCGTCTCCTATGGCGACGTGGCGCGCAGCGTGGGCAGCCCCAAGGCGGTGCGCGCCGTGGGCACCGCGGTGGGCCACAATCCCGTCGCCTTCCTCATCCCCTGCCCCCGCGTGATCCGCGAAACGGGCGCGCTGGGCGAATACCGCTGGGGGGCGGAGCGCAAGCGCGCCATGCAAGTGTGGGAACAGGCGCGGCAGGAAGCGGCGGGGTAGGGCGGGCCTCGTCCCCCTCCCGATTTCCCTACCCGATCGTCCTTCCCTCCTGAAACGCCGGCGCCACGCGGGCGGTGACCGCCTCCCAGACGCGGCGGTGCTGCACGCGGTTGAGGCGGCGCTCCGTCCGCACCTCGATCACCTGCACGCCGGGCGCGGCCAGGGAGGCGCTCACCTGGGCGCGGAACTCCGCCCAGTCTTGTGGCAATGACCACGCAGCGCCATAGGCGGCGCAGAGGGCGCGGAAGTCGATGCCGTGGGGCGTGCCGAAGTGGGTCTCGTAGGCCGCGCCGAAGTCCGCGATGGGCAGGAACGCGAAGATGCCGCCGCCATCGTTGTTGATCAGCACAATGGTGAGCGCAAGCCCATGGGTCTTGGCGGCCAACAAGCCGTTGGCGTCGTGGTGGAACGCCAGGTCGCCCGTGACCAGCACCGCGGGGCCGCTGCCGGCGCCTGTGCTGCCCGCGCTGCGCTGTGCATGGGCGGCCATGCCCAGCGCGGTCGAAAGCGTCCCGTCGATGCCGTGAACGCCCCGGTTCACCAAGTGCCGGTGGAAGCGCGCCGTGATGGGCGAGAAGTAGCTGAGATCGCGCACGGGCATGCTGCTGGCGGTGAACTGCCACGCGTCCTGGGGCAGCAGCGGCGCCAGTTCGCGAAACACCCGCCCCTCGAACCAGTCCTCGCCCAAGCCCGCCGGGGACGGCGTCCGGTAAAGTTCCTCCAGGGCCAGCCCGGCCAGCCGGTCCGCCTGCCAGAAGGCGGAGATCCACTGGGTACGGGGGCGGTGCTGCTGCAGCCGCTCGGCCAGGGCGCCGCAGAAGCCGGTGGGGTCGGCGCAAATCAACTCCATCGGATGGTGGGTGGGCTCCAGCCAGGCCCCCGACTCGTTGACCACCACGATGGGACACTCCGGGTGCTCGTCCAGGAGCACCTCCACGCCTTTCGCGGTCGGCATGCCGCCGAAGCGCAGCACCAGTTGCGGCGCGAGTTTCTTGCGGAACGCCTCGACCCGCAGCAGCGCCTCCGTGTTGGAGAGGATGCGCGAGGTGTCGTGCTCGCCGCACCACAGCCCGGCGGCCGGTTCGGCCAGGATCGGATACCCCGTGCGCCGCGCGAGGAGCGCCGCCGCCGCGCCCCAGTCCAGCTCCGGCGGTTTGCGCCCGTCCCCCGGCGTGGGGGCGAACGTCATCGGGCCGCACAGAATCAGCCCGCGCGGGTCCGACCGGATGCGCTCGGCCAACGCCTCCAGCGCGGTTGCGTCGGCGGCGGGGGTGGCGGGCAGCGCACGGCTGTAGGGTGACGCGGAAGCGCCGGGCGACAGGTGGCGCGCCGCCAGGTGCGCCGGAACGTCCCCCGCCACGGGGAGCGGCTCCAGCGGTTTGCGGAAGGGGAAGTTCAAATGCACGGGCCCGGCGGGGGCGCGGCAGGATTCATAGAGGGCGCGCGCCGCCACCCCGCGCAGGTGGCGCAGGTCCTCGTCGTTCATCACGGGTTCGCCCAGTTCGTGGAACCAGCGGACGGCGGGGCCGTAGAGCTTGATCTGGTCGATGGTCTGGCCCGCGCCGATGTTGCGCAGGCTGGGCGGGCGGTCCGCCGTGAGCACCAGCAGCGGCACGCGGCTCTGCTCCGCCTCGAGCACGGCGGGATGGTAGTTGGCCGCCGCCGTGCCCGACGTGCAGACCAGCGCCACGGGCCGCAAGGAGGCCTTGGCCAGGCCCAGGGCAAAGAACGCCGCGCTGCGCTCGTCAATGATGGTGTAGAGCGCCAGGCCCTTCTGGGCGGCGAGCGCCAGCGTGAGCGGCGTCGAGCGCGACCCGGGCGACATGACGGCCGCGTGCAGCCCGCCGCGACACAGTTCCTCCACGAACACCGCGGCCCAGAACGTGTTGCGGTTGGCGGCGGGATCGTAGGCGGTCATGGCGATGCGAAGGTGGCGAACGGCGGTGGAAGCGCAGGTTACGCAGATTTCGGCGATTTTATCCACGCGCGGCGGCTGGTAGCGGGTCTATTTGGATTGAACAGCAGATTTCCCACGGAGCCTGCCCTTGAGGGCACCGAAGGGCTCGAATTGACATCCCGTCGTCACCCCGAGTGCAACGAGGGGGTCTGCTGGTCTACGGACGGGGCAGCGGCCCCGAAATGAACGACCCCGCCGCAAGCGGCGGGGTATCTGAACTGCAAATTCTGAACTGCTTTACGCCGCAAGCGGCGGGGAATCAGACCCGGAGCGATTGATGTGCTAGCCGCTGGCCGGCTCCGGCGGCGTCACGTCGTCGTAGATGCGCGCGGCGGAGAGCAGGCCGCTCGGGCCGCGCTCGTAGACCGCCAGCCCGGCCTGGGGCGGAACCGTCGTCGCTCCCCACTGCACGCAGGTGTATTCCAACGCCCCGCGCACGCCATCGTCGGTGAAGGTGCAATACTCCAGGCCGATCCCGGCTCCGCCGGAGAACAGGCCGCCGTAGAATGCCCGCAGGCGCTCGGCGCCCTGGTGCACGAACGCTCCACCGCTCGGCTCCCGCGCATAGCCGGCGGGGCTGAAGGTGGCCAGGATGGCGTCCAGGCTGCCCGCGCGCAGGGCGGCATGGTAGGCGCCAATCACGCCGGGCAGGGCCACCGCGGGGTCGGCGGGCAGCAGCGGCGGGCGTACCCGGTGGTGGCCCAGCAGCGGCCACAGGCTGTGGTAGATGCGCACCGCGCTCCAGCGCTCGGCGGCGACGTCCGCCACAATTGCCAGGGGCAAGGACACCGCCCGCCCTTCGTGGCGCAGTTGCAGGGTCGCCTCGCCCACGACACGGCTGCCCGCGCCGGTGCGGGCACCCGGTTGCAGCCGCGCCCGGCGCTCGCGCAGCCAAGTGGACTTGGCGCGGGCGAAGCGCGTCCACTCCGCCGCGCCGGCGGAGACGCCTTCCAAGGGATCGGCCACGTGGGGAGCCGAGGAGAAGTGTACGCGGGCGGCGGCAATTTCCCCCGCGATCAACAGGCGGAAGAGCTGCAACGGATCGGGCGCTGCCATCGACATGCTCGGAAGGAACCCCCCCAAGGGCCGGCCGGGAGTGAGCCAAAATGGAGACGTGTCCTGAAAAAACCACATTGCGGCAGAGCGGCACAACGAAAATCGGAATCTTCCCGGATCGGCCTGGCAAGCCGCTTGGCGCGACGCGAAGCGAGTTGGGAGATCTGGGTGAAGCGGGCCGGTGCGCAGGCGGACGGGCTGTCTTAAGACCGGAGCGCCATTTCGCAGGAACCGGACGGCTTATTCTTGTCCGAGGGCGGAGAGCAGGGGTTGGAACTTGATCTGGGTTTCCTCGTACTCGCGCTCCGGGTCGGAATCGGCCATGATGCCGCCCCCGGCAAACAGCCGCACGCGGTTTCCGCAGAGGGTGCCGGAGCGCAGACCGACCGCGAATTCCCCCTGGCCTCGGCCGTTCAGCCAGCCGACGGGGCTGCCATACCAGCCGCGGTCGAACTCTTCCATGCGGTGGATCAACGCGAACGCGGCTTCGCGCGGCAGGCCGCCCACGGCGGGGGTTGGATGGAGCCGCTCCACCAGGGTGAGCAGGGAGACAGGCCGGCTGGGCTTGAGGGCGATGGGGGTGAAGAGGTGCCAGACGTTGGCCAGGGGCTTCAGTTCCGGACCCTCGGGCAGGGTCACCGCGCCGTAGGGCGAGAGCACCTCCACAATGTCATCCACCACGATGGCATGTTCCAGGCGCTCCTTGGGACTGCGAAGGAGCCTCTGGCCCATGGCCTGGTCGGCGGCGGCGCCGGAACCGCGGGGCATCGTGCCCGCCAAGGCGTCCAGGTGGAAAGTGCCGTTCTGGGTCTTCAGGAAGCGCTCGGGCGTGGCCCCCAGATAAACCTGTCCTTGGCCGGGATCGACGAGAAAGCTGAAGCAATTGGGGTAGGCGTGCCGCAGCCGCCCGAGCATCGCATCGGGCGAGGGCGCCCGGCTGGCTTCCAACTCGCGGGAGAGCGCCAGCACCACCTTGCGCAAGGCCCCGGCGCGCACGGCATCCCGGGCGGCGCGCACCACTTCCAGCCAGCGGACGTGCCGGTCGTCGCTTACCCAGCGGAAGCCCAATTGGGCGCCCTCCGTGCCGATGGGCGGGGCGTCCGCGCCTGCCGCCTGCACCTCGGCGACCTGTTGCGCCATGGCGCCGGTCAATCGCAGCGGGTCGTCCCCGGGCGCGGCCACGCGTTGCACCAGCAGCCACTGGCGCTCTCCATCCCGCAGGACGAGCCAGGCGGGCAGCACGATCTGGGCGGGATGAAAGCCTGGCCATTCTTGCGCGGAGAGTTCCGGAAAAAACGAGAAACCGCCCACGGCGTGCGCTTCCAATGCGGTCTGTCCGGGCGGCGCACCGGTCACGGCGCCGGCCAGGAGGGCTTGCAGACCTTCCGCCACTTGCCGGAAGCGCCCCGCGCCGCCGCCCCGGGCTTGCCAGCTCACGCCGCCCGCGGACAGGGCGAAGCGGGAACGGGGGTGCTCCCAGAAGAAGCGGAAGGCGCCCGGCTGGGCCAGGCGGGCGCCCACGCCGAGTGGATCGCCGGCGCCGGCGCCCATCTCGACCGACCAGGCCGCCAGCACCGGGCGGGACTGCGCATTGGCCCGCTCCACCGCGCGGCGGCAGCATTGGTTGAGCGCCTGCGGCACCAGCGGGGAGGAGAGGCGGGCGGCTGCGCTTGTGGTCATGGACGTCGGGGGACGGGATGGGGTCGGTGGGCCGGCGGCGCTTGCCAATGCCGGCGGGGTGCATGGTAACGTGTCACGTTTTAGGGGCCTGCGCCCGCCGCTGGGCGGGGCGCAGGCGCACCTGGAATCATACCCCAACCCGGTGGCGGGCGCGACGGCCCTGTCACCGCGGGACAACGGCGGCGCGCCCGCCCGCCCCCGCCCGCAGATCGCCTCCAGCAGCAAGGAATCCGGCCCCCATGAGCGAACGCACCTACGCCGACATCCTCTACACCAAGCACGAGGGCATTGCCACGGTCACCATCAACCGGCCCCAGGTATACAACGCCTTTCGCCCCCAGACCATCGACGAGTTGATGGAGGCCTTCCACGACGCCTGGTACGACGAGGGTGTGGGGGTCGTGGTGCTTACCGGCGCGAAAGGCAACTTCTGCACCGGGGGCGACCAGAAGCTCCGGGGCGACCAGGGCTACGTGGATGCCCGCACGGACGCCGGGCGCCTGCAGGTGCGCAACTTCCACCGCATGATCCGGGAGATTCCCAAGCCCGTGATCGCGGCGGTGGACGGCTACGCCATCGGCGGCGGGCACGTGCTGCACATCCTCTGCGACCTGACCATCTGCA
>JBGPEV010000102.1:0-8235 GCA_041482995.1 bacterium
AGGTCTCCGGAACGCAGAAGATGCTGAGCCGGGTGATCGGCGAGGACATCGCGCTGCGGACGGCCCTGGCACGCGCCGTCCGGCCGATCCGCGCCGACGTCACCCAGATCGAGCAGGTGCTGATGAACCTCGTGGTCAACGCCCGCGACGCCATGCCACGGGGCGGCTCGATCACCCTCGAGACCGCCAACGTGACGCTGGACGAGGCCTACTCCCGCGCCCACCTGGAAGTGAAACCCGGCGACTACGTGATGCTGGCGGTCACCGATACGGGCATGGGCATGGACCCGGAGACCCAGCGCCGCATCTTCGAGCCGTTCTTCACCACCAAGCCCCAGGGCCAGGGCACCGGCCTCGGGCTGGCCACGGTCTACGGCATCGTCAAGCAGATGAACGGCTCGATCTTCGTCTACAGCGAACCGGGCCAGGGCGCCACGTTCAAGATCTACTTCCCCGTGGCCCTGGACGTGGCGATTGACGGGACGTCCGAGGCCGTGAAACCGCCCGCCGCCCAGCCCACCGAAACGGTGCTGCTGGTGGAGGACGACGAGCTCGTGCGCCGTTCGGCCCAGCGCATCCTGGTCGGGGGAGGATACCGGGTGATCGTGGCCACCACCCCGGAAGAGGCGCTCGCCATCGCCCGCGCGGGCGATCGGCCCTTTGACCTGCTGTTCACGGACGTGGTGATGCCCGGCATGAGCGGCAGCGAACTGTGGGAAGCGGTGCGCCAGGTGCGCGACGTGCGCGTGCTGTTCATGTCCGGTTATACGGACGATTCCATCGTCCGGCACGGCATTCTGGAGGGCAAGGTGCCGTTCCTCACCAAGCCGTTCACGAAGCAATCGCTGTTGGACAAGGTGCGCGACGTGCTCGGTGCCGGCGGTTAGCGCCGCCGTGGCCCGATTTGCAGCGACCGGGAACCCACTGCCCAATATGAGCGTTAAACCGACAGACATGTTACTGGTTCCAGTCTTCAACCACTTTCACTTGAGAGCCTGATTGGCCAGCGGTCTTCAGGAAACTATGCGGCACCGAAAGGCCGCAATCGTTCCTGCGGGCCGTGCTGAATTCAGAATGCCGATCGATCCCGCGGCGGAATCGGGTTGTCGCTACCGGGCGGGCGCCGGGTCGATGACTGGCATCCTGCACGCTGTTTTGGCGGCAGAGACCACAATCCAAAACGACGCGTTGCATCTTAATCTAGACGACCCCACACCCTCCGTTCAACGGCGAGTTGCGCAATGACAGACCCTGATGACGGAGCCCTCCCGGCGCAACGTCCCGATGGCAGTCGCGCGAACCTCACCCGGGAGATTCCCCGGGTCTGGATGCTGTTAGCGACCGGATTACTGCTGATCGTCGCCGTCGCGCTGATCGGCTACCTCTATTGGGATACCTACACCGCTGCTATCCATCGGCTGCGCGACGTCAATCAAAGTGTCGCGAGCTTGATTCAATGGCAGGCCGATCGCCAGGCGGCAGAGCGTCGGGGCGTGGAAATCTCCACGGAGCAGGCCTTTCGTTTGCTCACGGATGCGTTCTCGCGGCAGCCGGGCATCGGAGACACCGGCCGGCTTGTATTGGGAGCGCGCAGCGGTAACCAGATCAATATCACCGTCGCCGCATCCGATTCTGAACCGATGGAGACTCTCACCCTCCCTTTCGATACCGATCTGATCGTGCCGATGCGGTTGGCGCTTGGGGGCGATCTTGGCGCGATCGTCGGGCCGGACTACCGCGGCGTGACGGTCGTGGCCGCCTATGCGCCCTTGTTGGGCGGGCGGCTGGGACTGGTCACCAAGATGGATTTGCAGGAAATCGCCGCCCCGTTCGTCCGGGCCGCGATTGGCGTTTTCGTGGCGGCCGTGCTCCTTGGCCTGTTCTGGGCCAGCGCGGTACGGGGCAGCACACGGCCCCTCCTGGCTGCCCAGGCACTGACGGATTCGCAGGTGCTTCTGCTTGCCAATGCAGTGGCTAACCTGAGTGAGAGCGTCGTCGTCACCGGCCGGGACGGCCAGATCGAGTTCGTTAACCCGGCCTTCACCCGAATCAGCGGCTATTCGATCGAGGAGGTGCAAGGGAAGACACCGAGACTTCTGAGGAGCGGTTTGCAAGATCGGGCGTTCTACGAGAACCTCTGGTCGACCATCCTCTCGGGGCATGTGTGGCGGGGCGTCATGACCAACCGCGCCAAGGATCAACGTGAGTATCAGATCGAAGCGACGATCTCGCCCGTGCGGGACCGCCACGGAGAGATCACCCATTTCATCGGCATCCAGGCGGATGTTTCCGATCGGGTGCGCCAAGCCGCGGAACTGAGGGAAAGCGAGGCCCGCTACCGCAGTCTGGTGGAGGGCTCGGCCCAAGGGATTCTGATCGTCCAGGATGGCCAGATCGTGTTCTCCAACCGGGAAATCGCGCGCTGGGTGGCCGACGGCGATCCCGCCGCCCTGCTGGGCAAGAAGGCGATTGAACTGGTTGCGCCGGAAGACCGCGAGCGCGTGGACGCCTTCCGCCGCTCGCTCCTGGCCGGCGGGCCGGAGGCGCGTTCCCTGGAATACCGCGTCGTGGCGGACAATGGCGAAGTGATCTGGGTGGAGTCCTTCGCGCAGCCGATTCTGTGGCGGGGCCGGCCCGCCCTCCAGACCACGCTCATCGACGTGACCAAGGTGCGGCGGCTGGAGGAACAACTCTCGCAGGCCCAGCGCCTGGAATCGGTCGGGCGCTTGGCCGGCGGGGTCGCCCACGATTTCAACAACATCCTCACGGTGATTTCCTCCTACATCGGTTTCATCCTGGATGAGTTGGCCCTTGACTCCAGCCTGCACGAGGATGCCACGGTCGTGCGGGACGCCAGCCGGCGCGCCGCCGACTTGACCCGGCAGTTGCTCGCCTTCAGCCGGCGCCAAATCCTGGAAATGCGCACCGTCAGCGTCAATGACGTCGTCGCCGGGCTGGAAAAGATGGTGACGCGGCTGATCGGCGAGGATATCCAGGTGGTCAGCATTCTGGACCCGGGCGTCCGGCCGATCCGGGCCGACGTCAGCCAGATCGAGCAGGTGATCATGAACCTCGCGGTCAACTCGCGCGACGCCATGCCGCGCGGCGGGGTCATCACCATCGAAACCGCCAACCAATCGCTGGATGAACACTATGCCGGCACGCACGCGGGGATCCGGCCGGGGGAATATGTCATGCTGGCGGTTACCGACGTGGGGACCGGCATGGACAAGGAGACGCAACAACACATCTTCGAGCCGTTCTTCACCACCAAGCCGCAGGGCAAGGGCACGGGTTTGGGATTGGCGACGGTCTACGGTATCGTGAAGCAGATGAACGGCTCGATCTTCGTGTACAGCGAACTGGGCAAGGGCACGGCCTTCAAGATCTACTTTCCCGTCTCTGAACACGGCGCCGCCCAGTCGCAAGAAGCGCCTCTCGCCGAGGTCTCCAAGCAACACGCGGAAACGATTCTGCTCGTCGAGGACGACGAATTGGTGCGCCGGTCCGCCGAACGCATCCTGCAGGGCGCGGGCTACCAGGTGATCGCCGCGACCGGTAGCGAGCAAGCCATCGGCATAGCGCGGGATCGGGCGCGATCCATCGACTTGCTGCTGAGCGATGTGGTGATGCCCGGCATGAGCGGCGGCGAGATGTACGAGGAAATTCGGAAGAACCGCGACGTCCGCGTCGTGTTCATGTCGGGCTATACGGACGACACCGTCGTGCGGCACGGCATTCTGGAGGGCAACGTGCCCTTTCTGACCAAGCCGTTCACGAAGCAGTCGTTGCTGGTTAAGGTGCGCGAGGCGATTGCCCGGGGCGCCTGAGGCCGCCCCGCACGGCCGCCGGCACCGGGCGCTCTTGGACGCAGGGCTGCGCTCGGGTTGAAACGGGAAGTTCTTGCCCCTGGGGGAGGACAAGGAGCCGCCATGACCGATCGCTTGCTGCTGGTGGACGACGAGCCGGAAGTGCTCTCCGCCTTGCGCCGGGAACTGGCCAAGGAGGGGTTCGAGATCACGGCCTGCGGGGACCCCGCCGAGGCCCTCACGGCGATCGACCGGGAGGAGTTCGCCATCATCATGTCCGACAACGTGATGCCCGGCGGATCGGGGCTGGACTTGTTGGCGGCCGCCCGGGACCGCTGGCAACTCACGCGCCGCCTGCTGCTCACCGGCGCCACGGAGTTGGAAGACGCGGTCGCCGCCTTCAATTCCGGGTCCATCCATCGCTTCATCCACAAGCCCTGGCAGCGCGCCAATCTGGTGCGCCTGCTGCGCGAGGAGGCGGAGATCTACCGCACCGAGCGCGGGGCGCGGGAAAAGCAGACCTTGTTGGAGGAAACGGCCAAGGCCCGCACGGCCAAGTTGTTGGAAACCCTGGATGAACTCAAGCAGAGCCGCACCCAAGTGGCGCTGTTCGAGGACACGGTCAATCCGGAGAAGCTCTCCATTTCTCCCCGGGTCGCCGGGTTGGCGATCTGGGTGGTGGACGACAATGACGGGGTGCGGGAACTGCTCGTGACCACGCTGAGAAAACTCGGCATCAAGCAATGTGTCGGAATCCCCTCGGCGATCGACGCCCTGTGGCGCCTGCAGAGCAAGCAGGACGTGCAGGTCATCCTTTCCGAATGGAAGATGACGCCGCTCGATGGGCTGGCCTTCCTGCGCCGCCTGCGCGAGGAGGGGGGCCCCTCCGCCAAGGTGAAGTTCATCCTGGTGACCGGGCGGGAACAGCGGCCCCTGGTGGAATTCGCCCTCAACGCCGGCGTCGATGGCTACATCATGAAGCCCTTCCGTCTCCAATCCTTGTTCGACCACATCGATTCCCTGTATCAAAAGGAATCCGCGCGGATGGGGCAGTTGGAGCAACAACTGGGAACGTTGACCTGCCTGATCGTCAACCAGCATGGCGCCAGTTGCGACCAGATGAGCCTGTTGCTGTCGGCCGCCGGCTTGAAGAACGTCTTCACCGCCCACGCCGGTCAATCCGCGTTGCGCCAACTGAACGACCGGCGCATCGACGTGCTGATCTACGACCTCAACGTCAAGCAACCCAACTGGCGCGACCTTCGGAAAGAGCTGCACAAGATGGTCCGTGCCCCGGCCCTGCTGTTGACCAGCGTGCTGCCGACGCAAGACGAAGTCGCCGAGATGAAGCGTGAGGGCATCACCCACTTTCTGCCCGGCCCGTTCCGCCAGGCGGAATTGCTGGTGGCGGTCGCGAAAGCGGCCGGCCTGCACGTCGAGCCGCCCCCCCCTCCTTCCCCCGGCGGGTGAGGCGCGACCGTGTCCGCTGCTGCTTCGGCTGCGCCGTTGGCGATCCTCATCGTGGACGACGATCCGATTGTCTTGCGCGCCCTGCAGCGCGAGTTGCGGGATCAACCCCTGCGGGTCGACGCCGAATCCGACCCCCTCGCGGCCCTCGACAGGATTCAGCCGGGCCGCTACGCGGTCATCGTCAGCGACCAGCAGATGCCGGGCCTGTCCGGCATCGAGTTGTTGGCGCGGGTGCGGTCCCTTTCGCCGGACACGGTGCGCGTTCTGCTCACCGGCAACGCCGACATGGAAACGACCGTGCGCGCCATCAACGAGGGAGAAATCCACCGCTTCATCCAAAAACCCTGGGAGCGGAAGGATCTCTTGCGGCACGTCGCCCTGGCACTGGAGCGCCATGAGGAACTGCGCCAGCGAAAATCGCTCTCGGAATTGCTCCTCGCCAGGAACGACGAGTTGGCCGGACTGAACGCCGATCTGCGCCGCATGACGCAACACGATTCCCTGACCGCCTTGTTCAACCGGGGCGAATTCGATCGTCAATTGCAGCGGCAAATCAAGCTGTTCCGGCGGGACCGGCAGCCGTTCTCCCTGCTGATGGGGGACATCGACGACTTCAAGCGGATCAACGATGCCCACGGCCACCCCGCGGGGGACGAGGTGATCCGCACGGTCGCCGCCATGCTCCGGCGGGCGCTGCGCGACGAGGTGGACAGCGCCTTCCGCTATGGCGGCGAGGAGTTCGCGGTGCTGATGCGGAACACCACGAGCGCCAACGGATCGATTGCCGCCGAGCGCATCCTCACCATGATCCGCAACGCCGGCGTCCCGGCCGCGGGCGCAACGTTGAAATTCACCGTGAGCCTGGGCCTGGGACAATATGGCGCGGACGAGACCGCGCAAGCGCTCTTGGATCGGGTCGATGGCGCCCTCTACCAAGCCAAGCGGGAGGGCAAGGACCGGCTCCACGTCGCGCAGTTGCCGCCACCCTGACCCTGCCCGGTTCCGTCCGCAGCCAGTCCAGTGCTTCCCCCGCATGGGTGGGGCTTCGTTTCACCGCAGGGCGCCCGCACAGTCGGTTCCCCAAGAACTCCGCTCGGTAGCGGCGGCGTCTCGCCCGCCCCACGGATCGAGCCCTGGGCACCTTAGATGACATTGCACTTGCCCCCCGTTTCACGGTCTTTCTTTACCTGTTTCCTTTCTCCGAACAGCGCAGAAGGGGCTCAGGCGCAGAGTCGCGGCCCCTGTTGTTTTCCCTCTTTACAGTGTCCGAAATAGAGTCTATATTGTTTAACAAATCGGACCTATTCCTGGAGGGTTTATGAACCGCTTGGACGGAAAGGTGGCCCTGGTGACCGGCGCGGGCCGGGGAATCGGGGCGGCCTCGGCGCGGCGGCTGGCGGAAGCCGGGGCAACGGTGCTGGTGAGCGACCTGAACGAGACCGACGCCCGGTTGGTGGCGGACTCCATCGCCCGGGCGGGCGGCAACGCAATTCCCCTGCGGTTGGACGTCACCAGCGAGGTGGACTGGTTCGCCGCCGTGAAACAGGCCGAAGAGATGCTGGGCGGCCTGGATGTGCTGGTGAACAACGCCGGCATCGCCTTTGCCAAATCCACCGAACAGACGGGGCTGGACGAATGGCGCCGCATCACGGCAGTCAACGTGGACGGTGTGTTCCTGGGCACCCGCGCCTGCGCAACCCTGCTCAAGCAGCGTGCGCCGCGCTGGCCGGGCGGGGCGGCGATCGTCAACATCTCCTCCATCTACGGCATCGTCGGCACGGACGTGGCCGCCGCCTACAGCATGACCAAGGGCGCGGTGCGGCTCTTCACCAAGTCCAACGCGCTGGAGTTTGCCCGCGCGGGCCAGAATGTGCGCGTCAATTCCATTCACCCGGGCTATATCGAGACCGACATGGGCCAGCGCGCCATGGCGACCCTGGTGGAACGCGGCCTGGCCAAGGATCCCGACGACGCCCGCGCCGTGCTGGCGCGCTTCCACCCCCTGGGCCGCATGGGCACGCCCGAGGACGTAGCCGCTGCCGTCAACTTCCTCGCCTCCGACGACGCGGCGTTCATCACCGGCGCGGAACTGCTGGTCGACGGGGGCTATACCGCGGCGTAGGGCCTCCGCCGCCGGGGCACACCGGGCGGCACGCCCCCGGCGCCTCTCCCTTTTTCCCACGATCCGCGTTTTCGCCCGATTTGCCGTTAAAACAGTCGATTGCGCCCCGGTCGCTTCCCGGCCGGACGCCTCTTTTCTGACAGGGCGCCGCCTGCGCGAGCGGGCGACGGAAAAACTGCCTATCCGCAGATTGCGCAGATTACGCAGATTGATTTTCGATTCGATCAGTTGAGCGCCGATTTCTTTGCACGTTGCCGGCACAGCGCGGGCGGCATTTCGATCTTCCACTGGCACTGGACCGGGGGCAAATCCGCTTGAAACCTCATCCCGTCGAGCCGTGTAAGTGGCCTCTGTGCGGAGGGCCACGGAGATCTGAGAAAAAATCTGCGTAATCTGCGGTTTCGTCGTTGTTAGTCCTTCAAATCTAGGTTTTTCCATAGCCTGTTAGGGCGCGCCATTGCGTTCGGCCAGCAGCTTCAGCAGATGGCCGTTGGTGCGCAGCAGCACGGTCTGCATGTCGTGCTGCACCTGAGTCACGTCCCGGCGCACGTCGTTCATTTGCTCCCACTGCCGGTTCAGGTTGATCTCCATCTGATGCTACAACTCCTGCACGGACCCGTTGAGGTGGGTGATCTCCGTTTTCCAGATGTAGCCCCCCAGGGTCAGCACGACCAGCAGGAAGGCGCGGGCCAGGTTGGCGAACATGGGGTTGGTCAGCAATGTCCGCTAGGCCTGCCCATTGCCCGCTCTGGGGCGATTGGTTTTCATCGAGCACACTCGCTGAGAGCGCCTAACAGAACTGCAAACTGCCTCAACACAAAGGACACCCTTCGC
>JBGPEV010000103.1:0-8203 GCA_041482995.1 bacterium
GAGCAGCCGCACCACGATGAAAGACTGCGCCGCGACAAATCCGCACACGACGATGAACACGACCGCGATGAAGCCGTTGACGATCTCCCGGAAGGGGCTGCGCACCCGGCCGGAGATCAGGTCCATGTTCAGGTGGGTGCCGCGGTAGGCGGAAACGACGATGCCCATCCCGACGCACCAGATCGTCAGATAGTTCATGATCTCTTCGCCCCAATAGAGCGCGAAGCTGAAGAGATAGCGGCTGATGACATTGGCGATGTTGATTCCCAGCGCCGTCAGCATCAGCACCGCCATGATCGCGCGCGGGGCGGTGACGAATACGGCCACCGCGGCCGGGGCGCCGCGCGGCGGCGCGGGAATCTCCGGTGCGGGCACGTGGTCAGACATGGCGGCGGTCCTGGGGCTGGGCTCGATTGCGGTCACCGGTGCCGTCTAGGGGGGCCGCGCAGACTAAGAGCGCACAACAAAACTGCGAACTACCTCAACACAAAGGACACAAAGAACGGCGAATTTTTCACACCGACTGATCGAGCGATCTGAGCCAATAGAGCGTTCTGGTGCGCTCCTTCGCCCTTCTCACAACTGCCGCCACGAGGCGCAAAATTCTCCTACTGTGTCGTTCGTGTATGGAGCCTGCCCTCGAGCCCTTCGCGCTGCTCGAGGGTAAACTGCGCGAAGGGGTGTTCAGAAGTTTTGCTAGACGCTCTAAACCTTGACGGCGCGGCGCCCCTCCCCGCGAAATGAAAGGGGCTCTGTGCCGGCGCGCTGACAGGACTCCGCGGGGCCTGCCAATCGGGGCGGCGTTTGCCGGCAGCGCCTAGTATTTCGCGGCGACCGACTGCATCCGCTGATAGAAGGCGTGCAGCGGTGCATTGTCCTTGGTCACGTCGTCCCCGACGCTGGCCAAGGTCGAGCGCATCTTCGCCAGATCGTCCGGCGGCAGCTTGACCAGTTCCCCGCCCATTTCCTTCCACTTGGCGATCATCGCGTCCTCGCTCTGGTGGGAGAATGTGCTGGTGCGCTTCTGCAGGTTGAACCCTTCCTCGATCACGATCTGGCGCAGGTCGGCCGGCAATTTGTCCAGCCAAGCCTTGCTGACGACGCCGACGGAAACGATCATCGTGTCGTCGGTCTGGGTGAGCACCTTGGCCACCTCGTTGAACTTGAACACGACGTAGACCACCGTGCCGCTCATGGTACCGTCAATCACTCCGCGCTGGATGGAGGGAATCACCTCGGACAAGTCCATGGGCACCCCGGCGGCGCCGAAGCGGCGCATCTTCTCGCGCTCGGCGGCCGTGGCGTTGATGCGCAGTTTCTTGCCCTGGAAGTCCGCCAGGCGGCGCATGGGGTCCTTCGCCAGATAGTGCGCGACGGAGTGGGTGAAGATGGAGACGACTTGCATGCCCTTGTCGCTCCCCAAGGCCAGGATTTCCCTGTTGAGCGCCGGATCGTTGATCACGGCGGCGGCTTGCTCCCGGCTCTTGAACAGCACGGGAATGGCGAACGTCCCGAAGCGGGGATCGATGCCGGAAAAGAAATCGGTCGGCGCCGTGTAGGCCTCGATCGTGCCCAGTTGCACGCCCTCGATGGAGGGCATGGTTCCCCCCAACTGGTTACGGGTGAAGACCTTCACTTCGATGCGTCCGTTGGAGCGCTTCTCGATCGCTTCCTTGTACCAGTCGGCCCACTGGTGCTGCACGTCCTTGAACGTGCCCATGCCGATCTTCATGGTGAATTCGGCCGCCGCGGCGGGACCGGAAACGGCGGCCACCAGGATGATGGCCAGCAGGGCGCGGAGCGCCCCCGACGCGATGCGCTGCTGGGACATGAGACTTACCCCCCTCGTTGCGGAATGGACCAGCGGCGCCCCATCCAGGCCGTGCCCCGGAACGATCCGGGCCGACGCCCCCTGGCTGCCAAAGACGCCAACTTCCCCGTGGAATTACCCAGGTAATTGATGCTGAAGCCGGGGGAATGTCAATGCGCCGTCGGCCGTGGTTGTGGGTCAGTTTGACGGCTCGCCCATGTACTGCAAGAGCAGGCGCCTCGCGGAGTTTACCCTTGAGGGCACCTAAGGGCTAGAAGTGACAAGGGTTTGTCATTTCGAGCGAAGCGAGAAATCTGCTTTTCGCGCCAAGCTGACCCACTAACCCGGCCGCGTGTAGCGGCTACCGCTTCACGCGGTGTGAATCGCCCGCGCCACTCTCCACCAATTCCAGCAGCTCCTCCTGGCCCGTCCAGGTGACGTCGCCACGGAAGGTCTGCTTGAGCGCCGCCAGGGCGCAGCCGCAACGCAGGCCCCACGCCACGTCGCGTTGTTCCCAGCCAAAGAGGAAGCCGGCGGAGAAGGCATCTCCGGCGCCGATGCGATCGACAATGTCCGTGGGAAAGACCGGATGCCGCGCCACGGTGCCGTCATGGGCCAGGGCGCCATCGGCACCGAGGGTCAGCACCACCATGGGCAGGCGGTAGGCGCTGCGGAAACTCTCGGCCGCCAGTTCCGGGTCCTTGGGCAGCCCGAAGATCGTTTGCACGTCGGCCAGGGCGGAAATCGCCACATCCACGTGGGGGAAGACGGCCTCCAGGGTCGCGCGGGCCTGCTCCGGGCTCCAGAGCTTGGAACGGTAGTTCACGTCCAGCACCACGCGGCGGCCGGCCTGCTTGGCGGCGCGGGCCGAGCGCAGCCACGCTTCCCGGGCACCGGCGCTGAGGGCGGGGGTGATGCCGGTCAGGTGCAAGGTACGGGCCGAGCAGAGATACTCGTAGTCCAACTCGTCCGGGCCGATGCGCGAGACCGCGGAGCCCGCCCGGTCGTAGGTAATCCGCGCCGGCCGGGGCAGCATCCCGGACTCCAGGAACATCACGCCCGCCCGTCCGTCCTGGGCCCAGATCACCCGCGAGACGTCCACCCCATGGATGGCAATATCGTTGGCAATCCGCCTGCCCAGCGGGTTGTCCGGCAGGCGGGACGTCCACCCCACCCGCCAGCCCAACCGCGATAGCGCAATGGCGGTGTTGGATTCCGTTCCACCCGTGGCGAACTCCAGCGTGGCGGAGGACTCCAGCGGGTATCCGACCGGCGGAGACAAGCGCACCATGGTCTCTCCCCAGGTCACCAGATCGAGCACGGGATTCGCGGCCACGGCATCCTTTCTGATTGGTTGCACAGGCAATCGGGCGCAGCGTAGCGCCGTCGCGGCATTCCGCACAACCGCGGGGCCGGGCCATGCGGAGCTTATGCCATCCGGGGGAACCGGCGAATGCGAGAGTCGCCGGATGGCAGGGCGCCCGCAAATACGATTGACTATGGTCCCGGTACCGGTGGCGGCGGGCGTCCGAGGCTGTGAAAAAATCCCTTCACCGCAAAATGGGCACGAATCGTTTCAGTGATTTGCGCATGCCGTTTGGGGTGAAAACCAAATAAACTCACAGCCTCTCCCGCCCGCCCCACCGGGAGTAATGGGAGCCTATGGCCGGACCTGGCGCTTGCCCTGCGCCGGATGGCGCTGGCTATTCCCGAAACGATCGCGTAGGCTCACTGCAGATGACGTCCCCGACCTTTCCCGCAGGTACTTCCCGCTGGTGTTCTGGTTAGTGACGAACCGCCCTGCCGCCATTTTGGCGCGGGGATGGCATATCTAGAGCCTGGCGGCCTTCCCCTGCCACAGCGGTAGCTGCTCCAACATCTCAGGTTCCCATTCCTTTCTTCCGCCCGTGGCACGCGGATGAGGAGAACGCATTGGTATACGAAACTAACAGCTCTACCCCCCAAACGACGGCGGTTCAGCCGTCCTTCCGCGACTTCGGCCTGGCCGATTCCCTGCTGCAGGGCCTTACGCGGCAAAACTATTTGCACCCGACGGAGATTCAGGCGCGCGCCATTCCGGCGGCGCTGGAGGGGCGCGACGTGCTGGCCTCCGCCCAGACGGGCACCGGCAAAACCGCGGCCTTCGCCCTGCCCGTGCTGCAGCGGCTGCAGACGCCCTCCCAGCGGCGGGGCAACGGTCCGCGGGCGCTGGTGCTCACGCCGACTCGTGAACTGGCCGCCCAGGTGGAAAAAGTCATCCGGCAACTCGGAGCGGCCACCCGGCTGCGAATGGGCGTCATCGTCGGCGGAGTGTCCATGGGCCCCCAGGAGCGGCTGCTGCGCGCCCCGTTGGACGTGCTGGTCGCCACCCCGGGCCGGCTCATCGACCACATGGAACAAGGCCGGTTGGACTTCTCCCGGCTGGAAATATTCGTGCTGGACGAGGCGGACCGCATGCTGGACATGGGATTCATCCGGCCGGTGAAGCGGATTGCCGCGGCGCTCCCCGCCGCGCGCCAGACGCTGCTGTTTTCGGCCACGCTGGAAGGCACCGTCACGGAGATCGCCCGGCAGTTGCTGCGCGACCCGGTGCGGGTGCAACTCGCCTCCGTCAAGGTGCGGCACGAGGGCATCACCCAACGAATTCACTTGGCGGCCAATCCTGAGCACAAGCACGCGCTGCTGGCCCACCTGCTGGCCGATCCGGCGCTGACGCAGGCCATCATCTTCACGGCGACCAAGCGCGGCGCGGACAAGCTGGCCAAGCGGCTGGCCGCCCACGGCCATTCCTGCGCGCCCCTGCACGGCAATATGCGGCAGAACGCCCGGCAGCGCACGGTGGACAGTCTGCACAGCGGCAAGGTGCAATTGCTGGTCGCCACGGATGTGGCCGGCCGCGGCATCGACCTGCTGGGCGTGAGCCACGTGATCAATTTCGACCTGCCGACCGTGGCGGAGGATTACATCCACCGCATCGGGCGCACGGGCCGCAACGGCGCGACGGGGATCGCCATCTCCCTCGTCGGCCCGCAGGACAACGACAAGCTGAGGGCCATCGAACGGCTGACTGGCCAGCGCCTGGAACGGCAGGAACTTCAGGGCGTGGCTGCGGTCGCAGCCGTGCCGGCGAGTTCCCGGCAGGACCGATCGCAACCCCAACGTCCGCGGGGCCGGCCGCTGCAGGGCAATCCCGCGAGGCAGGGGCAGCCTCGCCAGTCTGGCTCCTTGGTGCGCCGGGGACCCCCCGCGGGACCCACCGCGCAGGCACCCGGCGCGGCAAAACCGTCCGGCGGATGGGAACGCCAGCGCGCCTGGCACTAGCCGTCCGGCAGCAATTCCAGCGCCTTGTGATGGAGGCGCCCCAGGGCCAAGGCCCCCCACTCGTCCCGGGTCACCCAGCGCGCGTCGGCGCCCGCTGGCCGGGCGGATCGGGACGCGACGGCCAGGACGAAGCAATCGAGCTCCAACTGGAAGTGCGTGAGCCCGTGGCTGACCGCGCCGCCGGCCTTGGCGGCGGGCCGGTTCGGGAGTCCCATCTCCCGCGCCAGACGCCGTACTGTTTCCCGCGGCGATTCTTCCGCTTGACGTTCGGTCCAAGGAAATTCCCACAGTCCACCCCACAATCCGCCGGGCGGACGCCGCCGCACCAGCAGACGTTCGCCCTGAAGGGCCAGCAGCAACACGCCCCGCCGCACGGGCCGCGCCTTGCGCGCCGCCCGCACCGGGAAGCGCTCCGGGTCGCCGCTCAGGCGGGCCTGGCAGCCGCCCCGCAGCGGACAGAGCAGGCACTTCGGCGCGCGGGGACGGCAAATGAGGGCGCCCAATTCCATCAAGGCTTCGTTGAACGCCCCGGGCTGCTTGGGCGGCAGCGCCGCTTCCGCCAGGTGCCAGAGGCGCTGCCGTCCGGAGGGGCTGCGGGGCGATTCGCCCACGGCAAACAGCCGGCTCAACACCCGGGCCACGTTGCCGTCAACCAGCGCCACGGGGCGGTTGAAGGCGATGCTGGCGATGGCGCCCGCCGTGTAGGGCCCGATGCCGGGCAGCGCGATCAGGCCCGCCATCGTGTCCGGGAACGCGCCGCCGTGCCGTTCCACCACCATCCGCGCGGCGCGGTGCAGGTTTCTGGCGCGAGCGTAGTATCCCAACCCCTCCCACGCCTTCAACACGGCTTCCAGGGGCGCCGCGGCCACGGAGCGCAGCGTGGGGAAGCGCTCCATCCAGCGCCGGTAATAGGGCAGCACCGTTTCCACCTGGGTTTGCTGCAGCATCATTTCCGAGATCCAGACGGCGTAGGGATCGTATCGCTCCCGCCACGGCAGCGGCCGGCGCGCCTGCGCAAACCACGCGAGGAGCGGCGCGGCCACCTGCGTGGGGCGCCATGCGGACGGGCGCGGCGCGCCGGTATGTGCGCTTACGGACGGCATGCCGGGGCTCGGGCGACCGTCACAGGGTAACCGATCCGGGCCGCCGCGCGGATGGAACCGCCAGGCGCGCGAAACGCCGGGCGAGAGCGCCATTGCGCGAAACCCGGCTCTCCGCCGGAGGGTTTGCTTTCCGGCCGCGAATACCGCAGGTTTTTAAGGTCGGACGGAAGCCCCAATCGGGCTATGCGGCCCATACGGAATCTCGGCACGGCGGCGCGGCCCGCGGCAAGGCGCCCCGCCGAAACACTGGCACGTTCCGGAGCTTCGAACATGCATCGCCCTCCTTGCACCCGCCGCCAACTGTTCCACATCGGTGGACGGCTGGTCGTCGGCTCAATCCTGCTTTCCGCGCTGCCAGAGACACGGGAGGTCCAGGCGCAGGAAGCCATCAACTGGCGCAATCTGTTCTCCCAGGTGCCCCGTGGCGGCGGCGGCAAGGTCAAGGACCTGAGCGGCATGGCGTTTGCCAATCAACGGCAGCTCAAGGTGGGGGCTGCCGTCAACTCCGGCGAACAGTTGCGCGTCACCAAAGGCAGCCAGTTGGTCGTCTCCGCCTCCAACAATGCGATCTTCCAGATGAAGGGCGAAGCCGTGGTGGACTTCCACGTGGGCACGGAGCAATCCGGGCTCTTGAACCTGGCGCTGGGTCAGGTGCTCGCCGTGGTGCCCAAGGGCCACCGCTACCTCGTGATGGGCCCCACCGCCACCATCGGCATCAAGGGCACGGTCTTCTTCCGCCAGATCTTCCGGGAAGACGAGCGGGTCGCCCAGGCGATGAAGGGCAAGACCTACACCCGGCCCAAGAATTTGACGGACTATTTTTGCACCTGCAACGGGGCCGTGGATTTCCTGCGGAACAATGACCGCGCCATCATCACGTCCGACAAGGCCGAGGTGCACAGCTCGGAGTTCCTCGACCCCGCCAGCGCGAAGTTGCTCAGCAAGGCACCGATGATCAATCACTTCGACGAGGAAATCGAGCGGTTGATCGGCATGCAAGAGGGCGAGAAGCACTATAAGGGCTTCCTCTACAAGATGTAGGTCAGCCGGGTCGCCTCTCGGTCGCCGTGCTGGCGGCCGGTGGGCGGTCCAACGCGAAGATCAGAGCGGAAAGCAACGCCATGCCGATGGCGATCTGCAGGAACAGTCGATAGTCCCCGCGCCAATCGAACAGGGCTCCCGCCGCCCACGGTCCCAGCGAACCCGCCACCACGATGAACGGCTGCACGGCGCCGAAGATCGAGCCCAGTGAGCGGCGGCCGAAGTAATCCGCCCACACCATGGCCAGCAGTTGCAGGAACGGCCCGTGGCCGAGGCCGTTCAGCACGGCCCAGAGAAAGACCGCGGACGGCGAATGCGCGAGGAGAAGCAGGGTGATGCCCACGGACTCCGCCAGCAGGCAGATCGTCAGCGCGTAGCGCACACTCAGCCGTTCGATCGCGAACCCCCACACGAATTTCGCGGCAATGCCCGTGACAAAGAACGTCGCCCAGGCGGCGCTGGCGACCCCGCGGGAAAGCCCGTGGCTCTCCATGATGGGGACGGCGTGGGCAAAGTAGCCCAATACGGAAAAGCTGCCGATCATCACCCCACCCAGCGTCTGCCAGAAGGCCCGCGTGCGCACGGCCTGCCGGATGGTCCAATGATACTCGTCGCCGGCAAGGACGCCCGCCCCGCCGCCGCCGCCGGCGGGACTCTGGTCCGAGAGGCCGACCGTTTCCGGTGAATCGATCATGAGTAGGAAGACCGGCACGCCGATCAGCACGGCGGTGAGCACCCCTTGCACCACGAAGGTCATCCGCCAGCCGATGGTCGCGATGAGCACGGTGACCAGGAACACCCAGAGCAGACCGCCGCTGGAAGCGCCCATCATCACGATGCCCATGGCCCGGCCGCGCCGGCGCACGAACCAGCGCGACACGGCGACGCTGCCCATCAGTTGACCCACGCCGATGGTCATCACGCCAAA
>JBGPEV010000104.1:0-8143 GCA_041482995.1 bacterium
CAAGGAGATCTTTCCGGCGGTCTATGCGAAGGGAACGCCGTTTGGGATGGAAGCCTCCGTCGCCGGGGGCATTCCCGTGCTGCGCTCCCTTAAGGAAGGCTTGGCCAGCGACCGTATCCTGGAGATCTGCGGCATCGTCAACGGCACGTGCAACTACATCCTCACCAAGATGAGCAGCGAGGGCGCCGCCTTCAACGCGGTATTGGCCGAGGCGCAGAAACTGGGCTACGCCGAGGCCGACCCCACCTTCGACGTGGACGGGCACGACTCCGCCCACAAGCTGGCCGTGCTGGTGAATCTCGCCTACGGCACGATGGTGGAGTTCCGCGACATCTACTGCGAGGGCATCCGCAAGATCACCCCGATGGACATCGGCTTCGCCCAGCAACTGGGCTTTACCGTCAAGTTGCTGGCGATCGGCAAGCTGGCCGACGGCAAGGTGGAAGCGCGCGTCCATCCCACCCTGGTGGAAAACGAGCACCTGCTTTCCTCGGTCAATGGCGTGTTCAACGCCGTGTTCCTCACGGGCGACAACGCGGACGCGACCCTCTCCTACGGCCGGGGCGCCGGGGCCGCACCCACCGGCAGCGCGGTGGTGAGCGACCTGATCGACATTTCCCGCACCCTGCTCCAGGGCGGAAAATCGCGCGTCCCGCCGCTCTCCGTGATGCAGGCCCACCTGCGCGAGCTGCTGGTGTTGCCCATCGCCGAGGTGGCGTCCGAGTACTATCTGCGCTTCCAGGTGTACGACCAGCCCGGCGTCCTGGCGCGCATGACCACGGAGATGGGCCAACGCAACATCAGCATCCGCTCCATGATCCAACCCGACCAGGCCCTGCACCCGAAGGACCCCGTGCAGGTGATTCTCACCACCCACCGCGCCCGCGAGGCCGATGTGCGTGCCAGCTTGGCCGTCATCGAGCGCATGGACTTCATCCAGGGCCCGACCCAGCTGATCCGCATCGAGCGCTTCACCCCCTGATCGCACGGCTGGGGCGGTCGCTATCGCTTCTGAGGATGGGGTGCTGTTCGGGAACTGCACCTCACCCCGGCAGTGTTGCTGGCGCCTGCGGCGCTTTTTTTGACCGACCCTCCCCCGGGGGGAGGGTAACTGCGAACTGCGGACGGACCTCCGCGCCCGCAGCAATGGGCACGGACAGTGGTTTGGATTCGTTCGCGGGCGCATAGCACGGTGCTGCTGGCGCCTCCGGCAAGCCTACGGCGCTCGCCCCTACACTGTTTGCGGAAAGCCTCCAAATCTTCCCGGTGCCATGCATTCTGTGTAGGGGCGCGCTGCTGCGCGCCCACGGCGGTGCCTCCAACATCGATCGATCACCATCCGCCTCGGCGTTGGCTGCCGACTTTGCGGGCGCCCCCGGTCCTCCGGCCCGGGGGCGGAAGTCCATTCCCATCCTGAAGTGCGTCTGAAAGGTTTGGGATGAGATTGGACAAGGCCCCAGCTATCGGCCCAGGGCAGGCGTTTGTTATAGTGTAATCGAGAGGGACTTGTGGGGGGGCCGGCCTCAAGATCGCGGGCAAACCGCCGATAGGTAAGACAGGGCGGTCCGCGTCCCGATCGGAGGCGGCTCGAGGTATTGGCGCACGTGAATCCCCCGCCCCGGTCGTGAACCGGAGCCCGGGGGATTGCAATTGACGAGGAACGCCGCATGAATCGCATGAGCTCCGACAAATTCTACATGGCCATGTTTGCCCTGTTCATTGGGGCGCTGGCCGTCGGTTGCGTGGTGTTCGTGATCGGCATGCGGGAAGCGTCCTACGTGATCAACGACGGCATCGGCTACTCGGTGCACTACTTCAACAAGCCCCGCTACGACAGCCAGTTGCAGGGTCTGATCTTCGCCCTCGCGTTTCTCGTGGCGGGCGTGCTGCTCCTGATGCTGATCATCCTGCCCAATCAGGGACAGCCGTCCGCCCAGCGCGTGCAGGGTCCGCCGCAACCGCGCCAACGCGCCCCACGTCCGGCGCCGGCCGTGGCCGCGGCGCCCGCCCCGGCGGCCCTGCCCCGGCGCGAGCCCGAGCCGGCGGCCGAAGCGGCGCCGCAGGCGGAAATGGCCGTCGTGCCGCCGGAGCTGGAACCGGCCCCGGCCGCCCCGGCGGCGCGTCCGGCCGAAACCCGCTCGGTCGAGGAGGAAGTACTGAGCATCTCGGCATCCGTGGACGACTTGCCGGCGCTGGAATCCGCGGACTCCCGCTTTGACGACGCGGGCGAGGACGACGTGGTCTACGGCACGGGCCGCATCACCGACGACGCCATCTGGGAATTCGTCCAGGGCTATCCCGACAGCGCGGTGAAGTTCCTCTACCGCAAGACGCTGGACAACAAGCCGCTCTCCCCGGCGGACGAGGACATCTACCGCAAGTGGGAAGGCCGCGGGATGGCCCGCTCCAAAGTGCGGCAGATCGTGCTGGATCTCATGCAGTGGAAGTCCCTGCCGGATGAATTCCCGCACAACATCTGGCGCGAATTGCGCGATCAGATCTTCGAGATGCGCATCCGCTAGCCCCGCACCGCGGCGCCCGCCAGGCGATAGACCGCCTCCACGCCGGCGGCGGCGCGATCCCATTGGAAGCATTCCAGCACGCGCTCCCGCGCGGCGCGGCCCAGCGCCTGGCGGCGCGCCGGGTCCGCCAGCAGCGCGGTCACCCCCGCGGCCAACGCCGGGGGATCGGCCACGGGCACCAGCACGCCGGCGCCGCCCACCACCTCGGCCAGCGCCCCTCCGCGGGTGGAGACGAGCGGCAGGCCGCTCGCCATGGCCTCCGCGGCGGGCAGGCCGAAACCCTCGAACAGGGACGAGCAGACGGCCACCTCGGCGGTGTTGTACAGGCCGGCCAGTTGTCCGGTGGTGAGGCCGAAGGCAAAGCGCACGCGCTCCCGCAGCCCCAGTTCCTGCAGCAGGTGCCGTACCCAGCCGTCCGGCTGAATGCCGCCGGTGGCGATCAGCAGGTGCGCCCGCGGAGGCAGCAGGGCGGCGGCCCGCAGCAGGTACTTGCCGCCCTTGTTGGGGTCTTCCAGGTTGCCCACGTAGAGCACGCGCCCGGGCACGCGCGCCGTTTCCGGGCGTGGGCGGAACAGGGCCGTGTCCACCCCATTGGGCACCACGTGGATGCGCTCCACCGGCACGCGGAAGTCCGCCACGATCCGCTCGCGCGCGGCCTGGGAGACCGTGATGACGTGGGGGATGTGCCGGGCCACGAAGCGCTGCATCAGGATCGGGTGGAACACCACCTTGCTCCAGCGCTGGCCGAAGGTGCTGGGCGGGTCAAACCCGCGCTCCCGGTCCACCGTGAGGGGATGGTGGATGGTGGCCACCAGGGGCACCCCCAGGTGGGCCAGGGGCAGCAGACCCCAGCCCAGGGACTGGTTGTCGTGGATCACGTCAATCGGCAGGCGCTTCAGCAGCGCCCGCACGGCGCCGAAGGCCCGCAGGCTGAACGCGGCCGGCTCCGGGAAGATGCCGAGCCCGCTCGCCGCCCGCTCGTAGAGGCCGAGGGGCGTGAGCGGCCGGGGGGGGCGGCGGGCCGGGCCGCCGTTGACGTTCGGGGTGAGCAGCGCCAGGCCCGGCACGCGGTGCCAGACGACGCCGGGAGTGGGGGGCGGATAGGGCGGGCCGGTGATGCCGTGCACCTCGTGCCCCCGCCGCGCCAGCGCCTGGCCCAGGGCCATGGCATAGACCCCCTGCCCGCCGCAGAACGGGTTGCCGCGATAGGTGAGCAGGCAGATCCTCATGCGGCCACCGGTGTGGAGCGCCGCGCCAGCGCCTGCCGGTAGACCGCCACCGTGTTGGCGGCGCAGACGGGCCAACTGTGGAACCTTACCATGCGCTCCCGACCGGCCGCGCCCAGGCGCTCGCGCCGGGCCGGGTCGTCCAGCAACGCCTGGATGGCGGTGGCCAGCGCGGACGGATCCTGGGGTGGCACGAGCAGGCCGCAGTCGGGCGTCACCACCTCGCCCACGGCGCCCGCGGCGGTGGCCACCACGGGCGTCTGGCACGCGAGCGCTTCCGCCGCGGGCAGACCGAAGCCCTCGTACACGGAAGGCTGCACGAGCAAGGTGGCGCGGCAGTACTCCTCGCGCAGGCCCTCCTCGTCCAGCCGGCCGGTGAACGCAATGCGGCTCGTCACGCCCAGCCGCTCCGCCTCGTGCCAGACGCGCTGCTTGAGCGGGTAGGGCTCATCGACGATGCGCAGGAGGACGCTCTCCGGTAGCGCCGCCAGGGCCCGCACCAGATAGACGGCGCCCTTCTTGTAGTCGTCGCTGTTGCCCACGAACAGCAGGGTGGAGGCGGCGCGCCGCCAGCGGCCGGGGTTGCGGTACCGCTCGGTATCCAGCCCGTTGGGCACCACCGAGATGCGCCCGGGCGGCACGCGGAAGTCCCGCGCGATCAGGTCGCGGCCCGCCTCGGAGGCGGTGATGACCCGGTCCACGCGGCGGATTACGCGGCCCTGCATGGCCACGGGATAGAACACGGCCGTGTGATAAAGCTCCTCGAACGTGCGGTTGCGGGCGAACGCCTCCCGGCGGTCCACCGTGAGCGGGTGGTGCACGGTCGTGAGCAGCGGGATGCCGAAGGCGCGTATCGCCAGCATGCCGTAGCCGAGCGTCTGGACGTCGTGCAGCACGTCGAAGCCGCGGCGCCGCAGGAGTCCCGCCAGCACACCCAGCGCGCGGAAGCTGAACGAGAGCGGCTCGGGGAAGAACCGCAGGCGAGTGGCGGCGAAATCGAACAGGTGCCACGGCTGGAAGAGCGAGAGCGGCCGCTCGGCGGGCAGCCACGCACGGCGATAGACCCCCCACAGGTTCAGGTTGGGCACCCGATGCACCCGCGCCCAGCGCTCCAACGGCAGCGGATAGGGCGGGCCGACGATCACCTCCACCTCGTGGCCCAACGCCGCGAGGGAGCGGGTGAGGTGGTAGAGGTAGATGCCCTGGCCACCCGCGTACGGATTGCCGCGATATCCCAGCAGGCACACCCTCATGCCGGACGATCCCGGTCGGCGGCGCCCAGCGGACCGGCGGCGGTGGGCGGGCGGGCCGCGGGGGGCTGCTGCGTGACGATCGCCCAGCCGATCCAGAACACCATGCCCGCCAGTCCCAGCACCGCGATCGCCACGGGAATGGCCAACGCCCAATAGGAGCGCGCCACGATGCCCAGCAGGAACACCAAGGCGAGGAGAATGCTGAGGGCGCAAATGCCCAGGGCGATCCAACGGGCGGCATCGGAGCGGTAGTGCTCCGCCTCGGCGGGAATGCCGCGCACGGTGTTCACCGTGTAGCCGATCCAGAACGCCAAGCTGAGCGCGGTCAGCACCGCCACCGCCACCGGGAGGGCCAGCGCCCAGTAGGACTCCACCGCGATGCCCCACAGGAACAGGGCGGCCACCAGCGCCGCTCCCACGCAGATGCGCACGCCCACGCGCTTGGAGCGGCGCAGGGAGAGATCGGGCTCAAAGGGCATGCGGTCCATTGCGGAATTCGCCCAGTCGAACGGTGATCGGACAAGCGGATGGCCACTCGCGCGGCCCCATATCTACCAGAAAAGCCGGGGCACCGGAAACAACCGGCGGCGTTCGGCGTGGGAACGGACCGTCGGCAATCGCAGCGCCGCGGCGGGACGGCGCGCCGGCGTGCGTTCGTCCGCCACTGCCGCGCCCCATTGTCACCGCCGCGGGTCCCGCTCCCTGACGGTCCTCCCCGGGGCAGCCGGCCGGCGCGCGGGAGCGCTGCGTGGCCGGGCGAGCCCGCCCGGGAACCGTCGTCCGCGGGGTGGCGGGGCAGCCACGCTGCATGCGGGATCGGCTGATGCCGGAAGGAAGCCTGCTCCGGGCAGACCGCAGGCAGCGCGCAACCGGTCAGGCTTCGGCGCATTTGCCGGCTTGCGCTGTAACCCAATGCCCGCCCGCAGCAATTCCCATGATGGTTCTCGGCGGCGGAGCCGTGGACGCGACCAGCGCTTGCGGGGCATTTCTATCCTATTTACAGAAGCTTAGACGGTCGCTACATCAAAGGTTCAGAAACGCCATCCGTAGGGGCGCAGCATGCTGCGCCCCTACCCCGCGGAATGTTCACGGAACGAATTGGAAATGGAATTAGACGGAAAAAGGCAAATCGTCGCGAGCGCGGCTTGACAGTCTCGGCACCCAAACTTACCTTACGGTAAGTAAATTCAGTGGGCCGAAAGGGCATCATGAGTCCGGGCGCAGACAGTTCGACCAAGACCAAGGTGATGGACGCGGCGCTGCACGTCTTTGCGGAGAAGGGCTACGCGGCGGCGTCCGTCCGCGACATCGCAGCCGTGGCGGGCGTCACCAAGCCGATGGTCTATTATCATTTCGGCAGCAAGGCGGGTCTGTACCAGGCGCTGCTGGACCAATGCCTGGACATCTCCTTGCAAGCGCTGAAGGAGGCGTCTCAGGGTCCCACGGTGCGGGAGCAACTGGTGCGCTTCATCCGCACCATGTTGACGCTGGCGCAGTCCAATCCCGACCGGATCCGCGTGGTGGTGCAGACCTACAGCGTCGCGCCGGGGCAAATCCCGGAGGAGATCCAGTTCCGCGACCGCCTGCTCGCCCGGTTCGACTGGTTGAAAGGCATCGTGCAAGGCGGTATCGATGCGGGTGAATTCAAGCACAAGAGCGCGGACCTGATGGCCTTGGCCATCATGGGCCAGACCCATTTTCTCATGACCCGCATGCTGATTTTCGGACCGGACGAGAATCCGGGGGATTTGCCGCCCCTGGAAGAGATGGCGGAAGCCATCGTGGACCTGTTTCTCGTTGGGGCGCAGAGCCCGGAGCGATCCGTTGCCAACCCCATCGCCGGCGCCGGCGTCGCCTGACCGGCCGGCCCCTTGTCGTGAATAGCCATCGTCGTCCCACCCGATTGACCGCATGAGAGGAGGCGTTGTGTTGCAACTTTGGCGCAGGGTGGTGCCGGCCCTGGTGGCCGGCATCGCCGCAGTGGGCAGCGTGCAGGCGCAGCCGTTGGACCCGCAGATTCAGGAATTGATCCGCCGGTTTCCCATCGAGGAGGTGGACGGACGGCGCGTCGTGCGGGTGTCGGTGCGGGACGTGTTGGAACTCGCGCAGCAGCGCAGCCTGAGCATCACCTCGGCCCAGTTGGGAGAATCCGCCGCGCGGAATTCGTTGACCGCCGCGGACGCGCGCAACATCACCACGCTCACGACGAGCCTGCAGCAGGGGCGCAGCGTTTCGCAATCCTCCAGCCTGGCCAACTACCGAGATTTGATTGGGGCCGATGCCGAGACGTTCACCGCAACCCTGGGCAAGAAGGACGATCTGGGGATCACGTATGGGCTGACCTATCAGGAAGTGCGGTCCCGGCTGCACGCCATCAGCATTCCCAAGGCCGGAGATTCCTCCAGCCTGGACGCCGCCAAGGGGTTCCCCACGGATTGGAAAGACGCCAGCGCGCTGACGGGCTCGGTCACCGTGCCGTTGGGCAAGAACGGCGGGCGCGATTACAACCTCCTTCCGGTGCGGCAGGCCGAGGTGGGGTTGCGCCGCAGCCAGGCCGGCAGCCGCAAGACGGAGTTGGACCTGCTGAGCCAGGTGGCCCAGACCTACTGGCAATTGGTCGGAGCGATCGAGACGGTGCGCGTCCGCCAGGAAGCGGTGAAACTTTCGGAGCAACTGTTGACGGACAACCGGGTGCGCCTCCAGGCCGGCGTGCTGAGTCCCGCCGACGTGCAGGCCACCGAGGCCCAACTGGCACAGGACAAGCAGAACCTGCTGAACGCGCGCCTGCAGGTGCTGGCCATCGAGGACCAGGTGCGCGCCGCGCTCAACCTGGGGGATCTGGAGGTGGGCTTGCTGCCCAAGGACATGCCCACGTTGCGCACGGAACGGTTTGAGGTGAGCGGCCAGTTGGACGAGATGTACAAATCCGTCCCCGACCTGCAGTTGACGCAAGCCGATATCGACACCGCCGGATACACGCTGTTGCTGCAGAAGAACAACGAACGGACGCAATTGGACCTGAGTGCGTTCTACAACCTGAACGGATACACCAACGATCCCTTCACCGGGACGCAATACTACGGCGACAAGAACCTGCAAGGCTACGGGATCGTGCTGACTTACACCTTGCCGCTGTTCGACC
>JBGPEV010000105.1:0-8136 GCA_041482995.1 bacterium
ACCTGGGCTGCGCCAATGGCCACCCCAGCTTCGTCATGTCCACCAGCTTCACCAACCAGGTGCTGGCCCAGATCGAACTCTGGCAGAACCAGGGCAAGTACCAGAACCAGGTCTACGTGCTGCCCAAGCACCTCGATGAGCGGGTGGCCCGGTTGCATTTGGCGAAACTGGGAGTCAAGCTGGAGCGCCTGACCCCGGCCCAGGCCGAATATCTCAACGTTTCGACCGACGGCCCCTACAAGCCGGATCACTACCGGTATTGACGGCACCATGGCGCGCCAACCCATCCGCAAGCCGGTTCGCCGCACCGCTGCCGCAAAGCGCGGGCGCGGCGCCGTGCGCGCGAAAGGGCGTACCCGCCCGGCCAAACGAGCCGGAGGTGCGGCGCGCCCGGCCGGCCCGCCGTTCACACTGACGGAAAAACGCCTGATCGCGGCGCTGGCGCCCATACCGGCCCTGGCGCTGGACGGGCCGTGGCCCAACCGGCGCTGGACGCTCGAGATCAAGGCCCAGTTGGGCGCACTGGGGCTGGCCAGCGGGCACGCCGTGTTCGCGAACGAGTGCCTCGGCGCCGGCGCGCAATGGCTGTTCGCCTTGTGCTGGGTGGAGATGCGCAAGGGCCGCATGCGCGGCATTCCGCTCGCCATGGAGGTGGAGTGGAACCTGAACCTGGGCGAGATCGCCGAGGACTTCGACAAGCTGTTGCAATCCCGCGCCCAACAGCGGCTGATGATCTTCGAACAGCGGAACGCCGCTGACGTGGCGATGGTGCTCAAAGGCCTCAAGGCCCGCGTCGGCGCCTACACCGCGCGGCAGCGCGGCGACCGCTTCCTGTTCGCGGGCTACGACTTCACGGGGCGGCAGTTCCTGTTCGATCTGCATGTCGTCTGAACAGCGAACTGCTGAACCACAACGACACGACGACACAACGAACTGCACGATTCGGAATACCCAGCTAACGCACTATCCGGCGAATGCCATCCTTTAGGCGGGGAACGTTAAAATTGATCAAGAGACCCAACCGCAGACCCGTAAGCTTCAGGTAGGTTAGCAACTGCGCCTCATGAACTGGCAGAAGTTGCTCGACAGCCTTCAGTTCGACGATCACCATTTCATTCACGAGTAGGTCCAACCGAAAACCGTTGTCCAGTTCCAATTCCTCGTATCGAACGGGGATTGATACCTGGGACCTGATTGGGACCGCCCGCTTTCTCAATTCATAGACCAAGCACGCCTCATAAACAGATTCCAACAAACCTGGTCCCAGGGTTCGATGGATCGCGAATGCCGCGTCAAATACCGCAGCGGCTGCCCGCTCAACCTCTGGAGGAATGGGCTGATAGTCTGCCATTGAAAAACCCAGTTGCAGTTCGTTGTGCCGTCGTGTCGTCGTGGTTCAGCTTTTTGCCGTTTCTTCCCCATGGCCGCCAAGTACGGAGTGGACGACCTTCTTGATGCGGCGCGTGAAGACCCAAACGCCGATCATCCAGACGGGTATGGTGGCGACGGTGAGGACTTCGGCCTTGATAGGCAGGGGCAGCAACGCCTCCAGCGCCTTGAACACGTAGCCCGCCAGCCCCGTCAGGTAGTAGCTGAGCACGATGAAACTCAGTCCCTCCACCGTGCGCTGGAGGATCAGTTGCAGCTCCACGCGGCGGTTCATGGCCTGCATGGTCGCCAGGCTCTGCTCCTCCATGGACAGGCTGACCCGCGTCCGCACCATGTTGCCAAGGGCGGTCGATTGGATCGTGAGCACGTCGGCGCGCTCGATGAAATTGCGGTAGCTGCGGATGGCCGGTCCCACCCGCGCGGCGAGAAACTCCTCGATGGTCTGAAAGCCTTCGCCGGTCACCTCCCGCAACCAGCGCAACCGCTCCAGGAAGATCGCGAAATAGGAGTTGGTGGCGGAGAGCTCGTAGCGCATGTGCTCGGTCAGATGCACCAACTCGGCGAAGTCCCGGGTGAGCGCGACCAGGCGCTGCTGCTCCCAATCGGGCGCCGCCTTGCCCCGGGCGAGGGTCGTGGCGATCTCCGCGCTGTGCTCCGCGAGGCGCTGCTCGATGGCGCGCAGGCGCACGACCTCACGGCGGTAGCTGTCCAGCGGCAGCAGGATCAGGTGGTAGTAGTTCTCGATTTCCACCAGGCGCCGGATCACACGCCCCAGCCGGCCCGGCGAGAGCGATCCGGCCCCAACGACGTAGCGGCCCTGCCCGTTCTCATCCACCTGGAAGGTCGTCCAGACCCGCGCGCTGCCGCCCAAGACCGGTCCGCCAAAAATGGGCGTACCCAGCAGGTAGGTGCGCAGCAGCGGCGAGAGCTCCAATCCCGGTACCGCCAGGATGTCCACGTCCACCAGCTTGGTGCCCAGCGGCGGCAGCGCCGGAAACGTGACCGGCTCCGGCAGCACATCGTCGGAGGGCGGCGCGGCCGGGCCGCCCTGGTGAATGGTCGTGTAGGAGTAGAACTCGGTGTGGATCTCCCACTGGATGCAGAGGCTCGCGCCGTTCGCCAAGGGCTTGACCACGCGCCCGCTGCGCTCGCCCCACTGGATATGGTCCGGCGAAATCTGCAGCAGCCGCACGATCTCCTCGAAACGCCGGCGCACGCGGTCGATCGGGCGCGCCTCCCCCTTGGGCAGCAGATAGGCGGAATGGCGGATGCGGGCCGGAGCCGCCACGGGCTCGGACACCCGGGCGTGCATCTCGCGGTGCACCCGGAAGATGGCGCCGTAATAGGGTTCGCTGTCCGTGTCGGGCGGGAAGCCGGAGCGCTGCGTGGTGTCGGTCATCGATCAGTCGGGGTCGAAGAGAGGAGGGGGTTGCGGGCCGCGGCGCCGGAGCGCCATTGGCACATATCCTACCACGGCGCCCGCCGCTTCCGGCCTGGCGTTTACGCAACGCGGACAACCCCTCATCGGAAAGTAACCGCAAGCTCATCAACGAGGAGGCGAGCGCCATGGCCGCCCAGTGGGGCGCAGCACCCGGTGGGTGACGAGATAGACGCCGACTTTCATTGCGGTTCATCACAACGGCAATCTGCTTTTCACCACCCTTCGCGGAGTTTACCCTTGAGCAACGCGAAGGACTCGAAGGCGGGCGCCGGACACGAAGGACTCGAAGGAAAAGTCTGAATTGCCAAGCTGGCGCTGGACGACAGAAGAGGGCAGATCCGGTCTTCAGCTTGAGCCGCTCAAAGCGACCTTGGCTTTGGCCTCGAACGATCCAATACCCTTCCTGCAATTTCCTTGCGCAGTTCTTTGTGTCCTTCGCGCCCTTCGTGGTGAAAAGGGCCGTTGGCCGTTCCTAGCGTTTACGCAACGCGGGCAGCACCTCGTCGGAAAGCAACCGCATGCTCATCAACGAGGAGGCGAGCGGCATGCCCGGCCAGTGAGGGCGCAGCACCCAGTGGGTGACGCCGGCCGCCTTGCCTTGCGTCTCCAGTTGCTCGTAGCACTCCTCGGGCGTGCCGACGATGAACCGGTCCGCAATGAGCTTGTCCAGCGCCTGGTCCATGCTGTCGCCGCGCGGCATGGTGTCGTTCTGTCCCCAGCGCGTGTAGGACGCGTACTTGTCGGCCAAGTAGGGGCCGGCCATTTCCAGGGCGGCGGCGCGGCTGGGGGCGCACACGATCTCCCGGAAGCACGGCACTTCCGTGGCGGGCGGCAACCCGGCCGCCTGGCGTTCCTTGCGGAACAGCGCCATCTGCCCGACCATGTTCTGCAGCGTGGCATGGGGCGGGATCATCCAGGCGTCCCCCAGCTTGGCCGCGCGTTTTACGGCGGCGTCGCTGTTGGCCGCGATCCAAATCGGCATGTGCGGCTTCTGCACCGGCCGCAAATTCATGCGCACGTTTACCAGCTTGCAGCTCTCGTCCTCGAAGCTGACCGAGTCCTCCGTCCAGAGCCGCTTGATCAGGGCCAGATGCCGCTCGAACCGGCGCGCGCGCTCCTTCATGGGCACGGCAAAGGCGTCGAACTCCATCTGCCGGTAGCCGAGCCCCAGGCCGAGAATGAAGTTGCCGCGGCAGATCACGTCCATGCTGGCGGCGGTCTCCGCCACGTAGACCGGATTGTGCAGCGGCAAGAGCAGGATGCCGATGCCGACGGCCATGTGGCCCGCATCCGCCTGCAGGCGCGCCAAGTACGGCACCCACTGCAGCGCGTGGTTGTTGCCCTCGTTGAGGTAGTGGTGCCCGGTGAACAGCGAATCCCAGCCCTTGTCCCGCGCCAACTTCACCATCGCGATTTGCTCGTCCAGGGCGCTGACCAGGTCCTTGTCCAAATAGTGCTGATTGGTGAGATACACGCCGATTTTCATCGTCCCCCTCCGTGTGAGAAAACAAAAACTGAAACACAAAGACCACGAAGACCACAAAGGAAGAATCAGGAGGGAATCATTGCGCAGTTCTTCGTGGTCTTTGTGGTCTTCGTGTTTCGGCCGTTGCAGTTACATTTTTTTCAACGCCGGGAGCAGTTCGTCGGAGATCATGCGCATGCTGTAGAGTGCCGCGCCCAGCGGCATGCCGGCCCAGTGCGCGCGGAAGATCAGATGGTTCGCTCCCGCCTGTTTCCAATAGGGTTCCAACTGCCGGTAGCACTCCTCCGGTGACCCGATGATGAAGCGATCCCTGACCAATTCCTCCAGGGGCTGGTCGATGCTGTCGCCGCCGGGCATGGCCTCGTCCTGCCCCCACTGGGTGTAGGCTTGGTACTTGGCGGTGAGATAGGGCCCCGCCAGCACAAGCGCCTCCTTGCGGCTGCGCGCGCAAACGATTTCCCGCACGCACGGGATCGCTTGCGGCGGCGGCAGGCCGACGATTTTCCGCTCCGCGCGGAACAGGTCCATCTGCCGCACGAGGGTGGGCAAGGTCGCGTGGGGATTGAGCATCCACGCATCGCCCACCCGCGCCGCGCGCTTGACCGCCACGTCCTGATTGGCCGCCACCCAGATGGGCGGGTGGGGCTTTTGCACTGGGCGGATGTTCATGCGCACGTTGACGAGCTTGCAGCTTTCGTCCTCATGGGTCACGGATTCCTCCGTCCACAGGCGCTTGATCAGCTCCAAATGGCCGGTGAACCGCTTGACCCGCTCCTTCATCGGCACGCGGAACGCGTCGAATTCCTCGTTGCGATACCCCAGCCCCACGCCGAAGACGAAGTTGCCCCGGCAGATGATATCGAGGCTGGCGATGGTCTCCGCGATGTAGACCGGGTTGTGGATCGGCACCAGCAACACGCCCAGCCCGCAGGTCATGTGCCCCGCCTCCGCCTGGAGCCGCGCCAGAAAGGGCACGGCCTGCAATTGCTTGTTGTTGCCCCCGTTCAGGTAGTGCTGTCCGGCGAAGAGCGAGTCCCAGCCCTTGTCCCGCGCCAAATGCACCATGGCGAATTGCTCGTCCAGCGCGCTCACCATGTCCTTGTCGAGAAAATTCTGATTCGTGACAAAAAGCCCGACTTTCATGCGCTCCTCCCCGAGCAATCTTGTTCCGAAAAACAGCCGCCTGCCTTTTCACCACCGTTCGCTGCGCTCGACGGCAGGCTCCGGACACGAAAGACACAAAGGAAAGGTTCCAACTGCGATCCGGAGGTTTCGCGTCAGGCAGGTGGAAATGTGATCCCCGAGTTGAACCGGTCAGAACGGCATTGGCTTTGTCCCCAGAGTCTCTAGTGGACTGTAACAACTGAAGCGGCACCAACTAAGACCGCAGGCCCTTCGCCGCGCTCAAGGTGACAACACGCCGTCATGCTGAGCGAAGCGAAGCATCTGCGGTGCGCGCACTACTTCGGTTGCACTATCAATATCAATGTCACGATCCACCAGTGTTGTTCCTGAAAATTCCTTTGCAGTTCTTCGTGTCCTTCGTGTCCTTTGTGGTGAATGCTTTTGCAGTTAGAGTTTGCGCAGGGCCGGCAGCAGTTCGTCCGAGATCAGCCGCATGCTCTGCAACGTGTCGGAGATCGGCATGCCGTTGAAGTGGGCGCGCAGCACCAGATGGGTCACGCCCAGTTCCGCCCAGGGGCGCAATTGCGTGTAGCAATCCTCCGGTGTGCCGATGATAAAGCGCCCTTCCGCCAGTTGGTCAAACGGCAAGTCGAGCTTGTCGTTCGCGGGCATCGCTTGGTTTTGCCCCCAGGCAACGTAGGTGCGGTATTTTGCCCCGAGGTATCGGGCCGCCAACTCCTGGGCCGTCCCGCGATCCTTCGCGCAAATGATTTCCTTGCGGCAGGGAAGCTCCCGGGGCGGCGGCCGGCCCGCCTCACGCCAGGCGTCGCGGTACAACACCATCTGGCGGCGGATGGTAGCGAGCGTCGCATGGGGATTGATGTACCAGCAGCCGCCCAGCCGGGCGGTGCGCTTCACGGCATTGTCGTGGTTGCCGGCCAGCCACAGGGGCGGGTGGGGTTTTTGCACGGGGCGCAGATTCATGCGCACGTGGTCGAGCTTGCAGACGTCGCTCTCGAACGTGACGCTTTCCTCGGTCCATAGGCGCTTGATCAACTCCAGGTGTTCGACGAACCGGCGCACGCGCAGGTTCATGGGCACGCGGAATGCGTCGAACTCCTCCTGCCGGTAGCCCAGCCCCAATCCGATGACGAAGTTCCCCCGGGCGATCACGTCCAGGCTGGCCAGCGTTTCGGCGGAGTACACCGGGTTGTGCAGGGGCAGCAGGAAGATCGCCACGCCCATGGTCATGTGGCCCGCTTCCGCTTGCAGGCGCGCCACCAGCGGCACCTGCTGCAATTGCTGCACCTCGCCCTCCGTGAGGTAGTGCATGCTGCAGAGGAACGAGTCCCAGCCCTTGTCGCGCGCCAGGCGCACCATGGCGATCTGCTCGTCCAGCGCGCTGACCAGGTCCATGCCGCGGGGCTGGATGTTGTTGAGGATGATTCCAACCTTCATGCTTTTCCTGATCGTACAATTGAACTGCTGTCCTACAACGGACACGACGGGCACAACGCACCGCGCAATGGCCTGTCACGGCCTGCACAGGACGGTCGCAACCCGTGCCACGCCGGAATTCGGTCCGTCTCTTCCAAAAGCGCCGATCGGAGCTGCTGAACCACAACGACAGAACCAACACGACGGGGTTCCCTTCGATGCGAGACGCGGCGAATCGGGGCATCCTATCCGCTTTTCGTTTTGCCCGTCGTGTTCGTTGTGGTTCAAGGCAGTTGGCAATTTTGTCAGACGCCCTAAGGCGTGAACCAGTCCAGGACGCGCGGGTGCTCCCGCAGGCCCTGCTCCAGCGCCTGCAATTCCGGCAGCGACCCCGTGGTGCCCCAAACCCCGGCGCCCGCGTCGAACGTGGCCACCCGCGCGCCTTGGGCGATGGCCTGCAACAGGGCGTCGATCAGGTCGAATGCGCCGGGCCGGGCGATCAGGGGCAGCAATTCCGGCGCCAGCACGGCAATGCCATGATAGGCGCGATTGCGCAAGGCGCCGTGGGGGCTGCCCACCACGCGGCGGTCACCGCGGCGGGGCGAATCAATCCCGCACATCCAACCGTCCGCATCCACTTGCAAGTGGGAACCGGCTTTCCGGCCGGAGACGGCCAGCGTCGCCGCCGCACCCAGTGCCGCGTGGGCATTCCAGAGCGCGGTCACCTGCAGATCCGCCAGGACGTCCCCGTTCCAAAGCAGCAAAGGCTGGTCCCAGAAGGCCGCGCTGTTGACCAGCGCCCCACCCGTGCCCAGCAACTGGGGTTCGTGAAAGATCCGGATCGGCGCGCCACCGCCAAAGGCGTGGTCGCTCAGGTGCTGCTCCACCGCCTGGGCGAGGTGGTGGGTATTGAGCGCCAATTCGGTCACACCATGGCGCCGCAACCCCGCCGGCAGCCGGTCCAGTATGGGCACGCCCAGTACCGGCACGAGGATCTTCGGCAGGCGATCCGTGAGCGGTTGCAGACGCGTCCCGCGGCCGGCGGCCAGAATGAAGGCTTTCATGGGGTGCGGACCGGAACCACCGACAAAATCCAGCACGAAGGCACAAAGTCACCAAGGCACAACGAGCCGCAGGACCGAACGTTGACGGATACGACGGCCGCAACGATTCTGCAGCGTCCATCCGGCCTGCCGCCGGTATCGGCTTGAAACACAGCTTTGTGCCTTGGTGTCTTGGTGTCTTGGTGGTGAAGCAG
>JBGPEV010000106.1:0-8101 GCA_041482995.1 bacterium
CGGGGTGTAGCCGTATCCCTGGAGTAGCTTCAGCAACTCGTCCTCGGGAATGCGCGCCAGGAAGCACGGATTGGCGATCTTGTACCCATTGAGGTGCAGGATCGGCAGCACGGCGCCGTCACGGATGGGATTGAGGAACTTGTTGGAGTGCCACGCCGTGGCCAACGGGCCGGTCTCCGCCTCGCCATCGCCCACCACGCACGCCACCAGCAGGTCCGGATTGTCGAACGCCGCGCCGAAGGCGTGGGAGAGCGAGTAGCCCAGTTCGCCCCCCTCGTGGATGGAGCCGGGCGTCTCCGGCGCCACGTGACTGGGGATGCCGCCGGGGAAGGAGAACTGGCGGAACAGGTTTTTCATCCCCTCAAGGTTGCGGGGAATGTTGGGATAGACCTCGCTGTAGGTGCCCTCCAACCAGGTGTTGGCGACCAGGGCCGGGCCGCCGTGACCCGGGCCGGTGACGTAGAGCACGCTCAAGTCCCGCGCCTTGATCAGCCGGTTCAGGTGCACGTAGAGCATGTTCAGTCCCGGGCACGTGCCCCAGTGGCCCAGCAGCCGCGGCTTGATGTGCGCCAACGTGAGCGGCTCCCGCAGCAGCGGATTGTCCAGCAGATAGATTTGTCCGACGGAGAGGTAGTTGGCCGCCCGCCAATAGGCGTCCATTTTCCGCAATTCCTCGGCGGTGAGGGGACCGGCACCCATGCCCGGGCGTGGCGCCGCGCCGGCGCGTTTGGTTTCGGCTTGCAGGGTCATGACAGATTCCTTTCGCTGTGGCGCGGCCTCAGCGCGGCCGCCCGTTCAGAACCGATTGCGCTATCCTATGTTGCGGGGGCAGCTCCCCCAAGAATCAGGCGCGCCGTATCCTCGGCAATCAGTTGCTCCTCGTCGGTGGGGATCACCCAGGCGGGCAGGGCCGTGCCGGGTGGGCTGATGCTGCCTTCCCGGCCCCCCGCGATGGCGGCGTTGGCGGCGGGGTCGAGCGTGAGGCCGCACCAGTCCATGCCGCGGCAAATACGCTCCCGGATGGCCGGCGCGTTCTCGCCGATCCCGCCCGTGAACAGCACCGCCCTGGCCCCGCCCAGCGTCGCCAGCGCCGCGCCGATCGCCTTGCGGGCACGGTGACAGAACATGTCGATGGCGAGCCGGGCGCGGGGCTGATCCGCCTCCACCTCCAGCAGCCGCCGCACGTCGTGACTGACGCCGGACACGCCAAGCAGTCCGGACTGCGTATTGAGCATCTGCTCCACGTCCTCGGACGAGAGCTGCGCCTGCCGCCTCAGGAAGGCGGCAAGGGAAGGATCCACGTCCCCGCTGCGGGTGCCCATCATCAGCCCCTCCAGCGGGGTCAGGCCCATGGTCGTATCCACGCTCTTTCCCGCGCGGATGGCGGCCAGGGACGCGCCATTGCCCAGGTGCAGCGCCACCACGTCGGCTTGCTCCGCGGGCGTGCCGGTGAGTTCGCACCAGCGGCGCAGCACGAAGCGGTAGGACGTGCCGTGGAAGCCGAAGCGGCGGATGCCGTACCGCTCCGCCAAGTCCCATGGGATGGCGTAGCGCCAATGGACCTCCGGCAGCGTGTGGTGAAAGGCGGTATCGAAGACGGCCACCATGGGCACCTTCAGCACGGCGCGCGCCGCGCGGATTCCGGCCACGCTGGGCCGATTGTGCAGGGGCGCCAGCGCCTCGAGCGCCTCCAGATCACCGAGCAGCGCATCGTCGACCCGGGCCGGCGCCGTGTAGCGCGCGCCACCGTGCACCACGCGGTGACCAACCGCGCCGATGCCCGCGGGCCCCGCGCTTTCGCCCAGGGCGCCGCGTAGGGGCTCGCGCCCGAGCCGCTCCAGCACGGCGCGAATGGCGGCTTGGTGGTCCGGCGCCGCCAGATCCTCCTGCACCGTGGCGCCGGATTCCGTGCGCGCCTGCAAGTGCGCAGCCGGGCCCAGCCGTTCCACCACGCCGCGCAAGCAGCGCACCGGCTGCCTGCCCGGAGACGCCACGAACGCCTGAAACTTCAGCGTGGCACTGCCGCAATTGAGGACCAGCACATTCATCCCGGGCTCAAGCAAAACCGTTGCACCGGAGCCGCGCCCTCGCGGCGCGGCCCTTTCCGATCACGGTTTTCAGGCTATCACCCAGTCCCGGGGGGCAATATGATGCAGGTCAGAGGGGGGATTTTCCGACGAAATGCGCGGGATCCGGGCAAACTCGCCGCGGAGGCGGAGGAGTCTGGCGGCGCTGACGAATGGGGGTCGTCCGGCGGGCCGTCAGGGCAAGAGCCGCACGAATCCGGCCTGCTCGAAATCCCGGTCGCCCGTGAGCGCCTCCGTGAGACCCATGGATCGCATCACCTCGAAGGAGATGCAGTCGGTCAGGGACCACGACTTGTCGGGCCGGGCGGCATAGAGACGCAATCCTGCATCAATCCATTCCATTGCCGGCGGGACCACGGTGACATGTGGGTTCTCGCGGATGGATCGAACCATGTCGGACGCGTACTGGCGGCTTGGAGGCCGAGCCAGAGCATCCAAGACCTCGGTAAGAACCCAGTAAGTCGTGACTAAAGCGAGACGGTGGGACGTGGAATACCTGAGCGCTGCCTGATGGCCAGCATCGCGATCACTGAATAGCGCCAGAAAGTAGTGGGTGTCTGCGAATACTGACCTCATTTCGAGGGGTACTTCTTCGGAGTGCCGTGAATGTAGTGATCGTGGTTGATCGCGAAGTCCTCCGGCAGATCCTTTATCACTCCAATGAAAGGAGCGAACAGTTCAGCGAGCGTGGGCGCCTGGGAGTCCTCTTCTCCTTCGGATCCTGGTGCAACAAGGGCTTCCACGGTGACCGCAGTCCCATCCGGGATCGGCATCTCGCCATCCAAGACGATCACCCCATTCTTCACATGACCCAGGTAGCGCATGGCTCCTCCTCGAGTGCGATGACATCCACACTGCATTTTCCTCTGCGCTCCAGGTGGCGTCAATGCTTCACGGCCTGCTGGATGCCGTCCACGGAGGCTTGGTCTTCCAGCGTCGAAAGGTCGCCGGGGTCGCGGCCTTCGGCCATGGCGGCGATGGCGCGGCGGATCACCTTGCCGGAGCGGGTCTTGGGCAGCGCGTTGACCACGTGCACCTCGCGCGGCCGGGCAATCGGCCCCACGGTCGTGTCCACCTGCTTCTTGATGGCGGCGTCCACCTCCTGGGCGGTCAGGGTGATGCCCGCCTTCAGCACCACGAACACCACCACGGCCTGACCTTTCAACTCGTCCTTCACGCCCACCGCGGCGGACTCGGCGACGGCGGGGTGACCCGAGACCGCCTCCTCGATTTCCCGCGTGCCGAGGCGGTGACCCGCGATGTTGATCACCTCGTCGGCCCGGCCCAGCACGAAGAAGTAGCCGTCCGTGTCGCGAATGGCGTAGTCGCCCGTATAGTAGAGCATCTCCTTGAACTGGCCGAAGTAGGAGGCCTTGAAGCGCTCGTCGTTGCCCCACACGGTGGAAAGCGAACCGGGCGGCAGCGGCACCTTGCAGACCAGCACGCCCTTCTCCCCATCCGGCATGCGCTTGCCCGTGCCGTGTTCCACGACCTCCAGGTCCCATCCATAGACGGGGAACGTGGGCGACCCGGGCTTGGTGGGGGCCGCCTCCACCCCCACGCAGTTGGCGAGCATGGGCCAGCCCGATTCAGTCTGCCAGTAGTGGTCGACCACGGGCACACCCAGGTTCTCGTGCAGCCAATGATAGGTCGGTGCATCCAGCGGCTCGCCGGCCAGGAACAGGGTGCGCAGGGACTTGACGTCCGCGTCCTTCAGGTACTTCGGGTCCTGCCTGCGCAGGATGCGGATCGCCGTGGGCGAGGAGAACATCACGTTCACCTTGTGCTCCTTGACGATGCGCCACCAGACGCCCGGGTCCGGCGTGAGGGGCGTGCCCTCATAGACGATGCTGGTCATGCCGTGCAGCAGCGGGCCGTAGATCACGTAGGAATGGCCCACCGCCCAGCCGATGTCCGAGGTCGCCCAATAGGTCTCGCCGGGCTGGCAGCCGTAGATGTGCTTCAGGGACGCGGCCAGCGCCACGGCGTGCCCACCCGTGTCGCGCTGCACGCCCTTGGGCGCGCCCGTGGTGCCGGACGTATACAAGATGTAGGAGGGGTGGGCGCTGTCCACCCACACGGGATCGACGTTCACGCCCTTTTGCTTCTCCGCCAGCGCCACCAGGTCCTTGTCGCGGCCCGGTGTGAGCGGCATGTTGGGGTCCAGGCCGCGGTTGATGTACAGCACGTGCTCCACCTTGTGCTTGGCTGCGGCAATGGCCTGATCCACCAGCGGCTTGTAGGGCACGGGTTTGCCGCCGCGCATGCCGCCGTCCGCCGTGATCACCGCCTTGGGCCGGGCGTCGTCGATGCGCTGCGCCAGGTTGTGGGGGGCGAATCCGCCGAACACGACCGAGTGGATGATCCCCAGGCGCTGGGTAGCCAGCATCACCACCGGCGCCTCCGCGATCATCGGCAGGTAGACGATCACCCGGTCCCCGGCGGCGAGCCCCAGGCTGCGCAGGGCCGCGGCGTAGCGGTTCACCTCCGCGTGCAACTCCCGGTAGGTCATGGTGCGGGACTGGTTCACCTCCGTGGAAATCCACACGTAGGCGGGCTGATCGGCCCGCGTGGCCAGGTGCCGGTCCACCGCGTTGTAGCAAGTGTTGGTCTGCCCGCCGACGAACCAGCGCACGAAGGGGAGTTTGCTGTCGTCGAGTATCTTCTCCGGCGGCTTGTGCCAATGGATCAGCTTGGACTGTTCGGCCCAGAAGGCTTCCTTCTGATCGATCGAGCGGCGGAAAAACTCGGCGTACTTGGTCATGTCCCCCTCCTCGCTGATGGCAATCCGGCCCGGGCCGTAGCCCGGGACTCCTTCCACGCGTCAATGTGCGCCGCAGTCTAGCGCAACTGCCGGCGGGAAGTCCTCGACTTTGCTCAGGCCCACGCAGGGCGGTAGGATGGACGAGTGACGCCAACGATTCCGCCTGCCGAGACCGCATGCTGCCCGACCGCCTGACCCTGAAACCGATCCGTACGTTGTCCGGGACGGTGAAGTTGCCGGGTTCCAAGAGCCTCTCCAACCGCATCCTGCTGCTCAGCGCGCTGGCCGGCGGAGAGACGGAGATCACCAACGTGCTGGACAGCGAGGACGTGCAGGCGATGCTGGCCGCGCTGCGGCGGCTGGGCGTGCGCGTGCGGGGCACGCCGGGCGCGGCCAGCCTGTGGGTGACCGGCGCCGGCGGCCCGCTGAACGCTCCCCCGGGCGGGGCGGAGCCGGGGCGCCCCGTGACGCTGCACCTGGGCAACGCCGGCACGGCCATGCGGCCGCTCACGGCCGTGCTGACCGCCGGACGCGGCACCTTCGTGCTGGAAGGCGTGGCCCGCATGCACGAGCGGCCCATCGGCGATCTGGTGGAGGGCCTGAGGCAATTGGGCGCGACCGTCGGCTACCTGGGACAGGCGGGCTTTCCCCCGCTGCGCATCGATGCCGTGGGCCTGCGGGGCGGCGCGGCGGCGATCAGCGGGGTGACCAGCAGCCAATTTCTTTCCGCGCTCCTGCTCGCCGCGCCCCTCGCGGCCGGCGCGGTGACGGTGCGCATCACCGATCATCTGGTGTCCGTGCCCTACGTCACGATGACGCTGGCCCTGATGGGACGTTACGGCGTGCGCGTGGAGCGCCCCCAACCACTCGAGTTCCACATCCCCGCGGGGCAGCGCTACCGCTCGCCCGGCCGCATGCTGGTGGAGGGGGATGCGTCCTCCGCGTCCTACTTCCTCGCGGGCGCGGCCATCACGGGCGGGACGGTGCGCGTGGAAGGCTGCGGCTCCGACAGTTTGCAGGGCGATGCCCGCTTCGCCGACGTGCTGGAGCGCATGGGCGCGCGGGTGCGCTGGCAGCCGGGCGCCATTGAGGTGACCGGCCCCGGTGCGGCCGCCGACCGGCGCCTGCGCGGCATCGACGCCGATCTGGAAGCGATGCCCGATGCCGCCATGACGCTCGCCGTGGCCGCGCTCTTTGCCCAGGGGCCGACGACGCTGCGCGGCATCGCCAACTGGCGGGTGAAGGAAACCGACCGCATGGCGGCGATCTCCACCGAGTTGGGCAAGCTGGGAGCCCGGACGGAGGTGGGGCCGGATCGCCTCACCGTCCATCCGCCGGAACACGTGCACGCGGCGTCCATCGCGACCTACAACGATCACCGCATGGCGATGGCCTTTGCCCTGGCCGCCTGCGGCAGCGATGGCATCGTCATCGAGAATCCCGGCTGCGTCGCCAAGACCTTCCCAAGCTACTTCGACGAATTGGCGGCGCTGGTGAAGTAAACGGCGAACAGCGGCCGCGGATTACACGGATGCGACGGATGTTGGATTTCAGAACCCGACAGACATTCGGACGACCTGAGCGGATCGCTCAGACCTCCCAAGCCCGGAGAAAAAATCAGTGAAATCCGTGAAATCCGTGGCTGCAGTTCCTCCCAAGAAGTTCGGGTTCACGCACCTGCAGCAGGCGATGGAACAGTACGCCGCGTCGGCGCGCTGCGAGAACGATCTGGATCGCGACGTGGTGCTGGAGCGCATGCGCCAGGAGTTTGGGACGGAAGCCGAGGTGCTGCTGCGGCGGGGCTTCGACAAGGCGTACCGCCGCGTCGTGGAGGGGGTGTGACGCGGCAGCCCAACCCGCCGAGCGGCGGCCGGGCCGTGATCGTGCTCGCGGCGGGACACGGGTCGCGCATGGGTGGACCCAAGGCGTTCGCCCGCTACCAGGAGCGCACGTTTCTCGAACACATCCTCGACCGCTGCGCGGAAAGCGATGCGCAAGTCACCATCACCGTGGACCCCGCGTTCAAGGAGCGGCTCCAGGCGCTGCTCAAGGCCCACCCCATCCCGCACGCCCACCTGCACCTGCGCTGGGTGGAGGTGGACGGTCGCCTGCCCATGCTGGCATCGCTGCAGGCGGCCCTGATGGCGGGCGGGTTCAGCCACGGATTCTGGCTCTGGCCCGTGGACGCGCCTTTCCTCTCCGCCGGCGGATGGGAGAAGCTGCGCGCCGCGGCGGCAATACACGAGGAGCAAATCCTTAAGCCCCGGTCGGGAGAACTCTCGGGTCACCCCGTCTGGTTCCCCGGCTGGGCCGTGGGGCAAATCCGCTCCGGGGACTGGCTCACGGGCCTGCGGGGATTTCTGCGGGCCTGCAACTCCGCCCGTATCCTCACCCTGGATTTGCCGGGTGAGCACTTGAACGATGTGGACACGCCGGAGGAACTGGCGGCGATGGAACGGGGCGTTTGACCATGCTCGACTTGAGCGCGATTCGCGCCTCCCTCACCGGCCAGCCGATCACCGTGCGCCCGCTGGAGCGCGGGCAGAACCGCGCCGCCGTGGCGCTGATCCTGGCGGGGCCGGAGCGGGCCCTGCGCCTGTGCTTCATCCGCCGGGCGGAGCGGGAGGGCGATCCGTGGTCGGGCCACATGGCGTTTCCCGGCGGCCGCGCCGATCCGGCCGACCCCACGGCCCAGGCCGTCGCGGAGCGGGAGACTCGCGAGGAGGTGGGCCTGGCGTTGCATCCCGAACACCTGATCGCGCCCCTGGCGGAATTGCCCGTGCGCCTGGCCGGACGCGAGACGGGCATGACGCTCTCCTCGTTCGTCTACTACCTGGGACCGGAACCGGCGGCGCTCCAGCCCAATGGCGAGGTGGCCGGCGCCTATTGGATCGACCTGCGGCATCTCTGGGATCCCGCCAACGGCACCCACTATCGCCTGCAGCGGGAGGGCGTGGATATGGTGTTCCCCGCCATCCGCTTTCAGGACACGGTGATTTGGGGGCTCACCTTCCGGCTGCTCACCCAATTCTCCAGCAACGTCAACAGGCCGCTGCCGCACCTGGAGGACATTCCGGGTCTGGCGCGCTAGCCGGCTACGGAAAAACCTCAATTTGAAGGGCTAACAACGACGAATCCGCGGATCACCAAAATTTTCTTTCAGACCGCTGTGGCCGTCCGCACGGAGGCCATACCCACGGCTTGACGGGATGAGATTTCAAGCAAATTTACTCCCCAGGCGGGTCCCAGC
>JBGPEV010000107.1:0-8056 GCA_041482995.1 bacterium
CGCCTGGGCGAGGTGGGGGATTTGCACACGTTGCTGGCGGGCGACCTGCCCGTGCTCCACGCCAACGGGGCCAGCTTCCGGCTGGCCGAGCCAGACCTCGCGTCCACGCAACCCCGTGCGGATAACGGCGAGCTGAGCCCCAGCGCCCCGCTGTTCGGCTACCGGATCGATCTCGCGGATGGCGTGCCGGGCCAATGGGAGTGCTCGCTGCTAGAGCGGGAAGGCCTGAGCCTGGAGGCCTTTCGCCTGCGGAGCAAGGGCGAGTCCCCCGGGGGCGCGCGCCGCGCCGTGCGGGCGATTCCCGAGGACCTCACATGGGAATGGCTCCCGGAAGGGGAACGTCCCGCATTGCGGCTCCGGTTCACGCTGCCCCCCGGCGCCTATGCCACCTCCCTGCTGCGGGAGGTGATGAAATCCGACTTGGCCCCGGCTGCCGGCACGGCCGATCCCACGGAGTGGACGGACGGCTGAATCGCCTGGCTCCCACCGCGCCGGACCCCGGACGATGGAGGCTGCGCTACCCTTCGCGCAGGCGTCCAGTTCCCGCCATCCCGGCCCTGCGGGTCTTTTTTCGGTAGTGGGTCACTTTCCAGTCGAACAGCGGATTCCTCGCAACTGCGCTCGGAATGACAACGTGGTGTCACCCCGAGCCCTTCGCTGCGCTCGAGGGCAGACGCCGACCACGAACACCACAAAGACAACTTCGCTCCTCGCGGCAGCAGTTCTGAGAAACGCGAACGAGCGCGCCAGAACGGTCTATGGGCTCAAATCGCTCAATGCGTCGGCGAGAAACATTTGCAGTTCTTTGTTTTCCTTTGCGGTCTTAGTGTCCTTTGTGTTGAGGTCGTTCGCAGGTTTGTGATGCGCTCTAATGTCAAGCAGCAGAACACGCGGGGGAGACCTTGGCGCGAGACCTGACGCAGGGACCAGTGGCGCTCCTGGTGCCAGTCCTGGCGTTGCCGACGCTGTTCTCGTTCGCCCTGCAATCCCTGTATATGCTGTCCGACCAGCTATTTGTCGGCCGGCTGGGCGGGGCGGCACTGGCCGGCTTGGCCCTGTCCATGAACATGTACTTGGTCGTGACTGCCGTTGCCTACACCATTGGCGTGGGCGCGCTGGCCATTCTTTCCCAAGCCTATGGCGCAGGCCGGCACGAGGAGGTGCGCCAGTTGTTTCAGCAGGCGCTCTGTCTGCTCCTCCTGTTCGGGATGACGCTCTGGCTCGCGGGGTGGGCCAATGCGGAGCGCTTCATCCGGCTGTTCAGCCGCGATCCCGCGGTCGTCCAGGAAGGCACGGTCTTCTTCAAGATCTACAGCGCGAGCTTCTTCACCCAGGTGCTGTTGACCGGCTGCGCGTTCTGTTTCTGGGCCGTCGGCGACTTCGTGCTTCCCACGGTCGTCACGGTGGCCTGGGTCTCGGTCAACGTGGCCCTCAAGCCGATCCTGATCTTCGGCTGGGGCTCCCTGCCCGGGCTGGGCATTGCCGGCGCCGGCTGGGCAGCGGTCGTGGCCCAGGGTCTTGGCGTACTGGCCTATTTGGCAATCATTCTGGCCGGCCGCCCGAATCGGCTGCTGGTGATCCGGCGGCCCCTGCTCTGGGGCTGGACCGCACCGGGCCGGTTGCTGCGCATTGGAGCCCCAGCGGGGATTCAACAGTTGCTGCTGGCCGCCACCATCTTCATCAGTTTTGGCTACTTGGCGCCGTTTGGGAGCGATGCCGCCGCCGCGACCGGTCTGGGCCTGCGCATCGTCACCGCTTTGCTGCAACTGTTGGGATTCTCCACCGGAGCCGCGGTGGCCAGCCTGGTGGGCCAAAACGTCGGTGCCGGCCGAAACGACCGGTCCAAGGCGGCAGTGAGCTGGGGTATCGGCTACTATGTCCTTTGCTTCAGCGTGGTCTATGCGTTGATTCTGTGGCGGCCGGCGCTGTGGGTCGCACCGTTCACGAGTGAAGCGAACATTCGCGGGCTGGCCGCGGAGTATCTCGTCATCATCGGCGCCGCCCTACCGCTCTACGGGGTCAGCATCATGGCCGCTTCCGCGGGCCAGGGTTTGGGCCTGACCTTCCCGCCCATGCTCGCCGTTCTTGTGAACCTGGCCTGTGTTACGGCAGGATTGGCAACGCTTCAATTCTGGCAGGCGCTGACCGTGCAACGCGTTTGGGAGGTGGCCATGCTGTCCCTCCTGGTGGAGGTGGCGGTCATGCTCGTCGTACTGTCCCGCTTCTGGCGCAGGCTTTCCACTACCAAGGCCCCGCTCGCTGCTGGAGAACCCTTGGGGCCGCTGGGCGGGGCCTGAGACGGGTGCGAGACCGCTACAGCAGGCGTCGTTCCTCCCGGTCCGACTCAGGTAGGACGAACCGCCGTGGATGGCACCGAAGTGGCGCCCAGCAGCGCCCGTTGGCGAACCCCGCCCGGAGCTTGCGCCCGGCGGCTCCCCCCAGGAAGCTGAATCACGCAACCCCGCCATGCAGAGCGCACATGAGGTTCCACCTCCGCACAGCCTGCTGGGCAGATCGTGTCGAACCTTGGCAAGCCTCGGGAACGGTCAACCCGCGGGTCGCGAATCGGTTTGAAATGGGCATTCGTCAGGAGAGCGTGGACGCGCACCATGGCTAAATCCAACGCTTCCGGGGACGAGCGCGCGGTCAGTTGGTATCCGGGCCACATGCTCAAGGCGCAGAAGCGCCTGGCGGAGGACGCCAAGCAAGTGGACGTGGTGCTGGAACTCCGTGACGCGCGGCTGCCGCTGCTCTCCGGCAATCCGGAGATCCAGCGCATCATCGGTCCCAAGGCGCGGCTGGTATTGTTCAACAAGGCCTCCCTGGCCGATCCCCAGCGCACGGCGGCCTGGACCCGCTATTTCGCCGCGCAGGGACTGCGCTGCCTGTTTCTCGATGCGGATTCCCAGAAGGCGCTCAATTTGATCCTCCCCCACGTGGATGCCCTCGTGGCGCCCCTCGTGGAGCGCTATCGCGCCCGGGACATCCGCCCGCCCCAGCCCCGGTTGATGATCGTGGGCATGCCCAACGTGGGCAAATCGACGCTGATCAACCGCCTGATCCACAGCCACCGGCAGAAGGTCGCCCCCATGCCGGGCGTCACACGCCAAGCGGTCTGGGTCAATCTGAAGCAGCGTTACCAATTGATGGACACACCGGGCGTGATGCTGCCTCGCATTGCCCGCGAGGAGGACGCCCTACGCCTGACCTGGATCGGCTCCATCAAGGACACCATCCTCGGCGCCGAGCGTGCCGCGTTGGCGCTGCTGCAATACATCCTCAGCGAGGCGCCCGCCGACTTGGCACAATGGATGGACGCTTCCATTGGGGTGCCGGGGCCTGCCGACATCCTCGACCGTGTCGGCACGCAGCGGGGCATGCTCGGCCCGGGCGGCAACGTGAACCGCAACTTGGCCGCCGAGTGGTTGCTCCACCACTATCGGGACGGCCAGCTTGGGCGCTACACGTTCGAGCCGCCGCCAGAGCGGGGGCAATAAGCGTGCGCGTGTTGTCGCCCCAGGCAGCACGCATGGAAACCTATGGAAGGTTAAATCCCGTGTCTGGATCCAGCCAGAACTGGAAGCTCTGGCTGGGGTCTAGACCCATGCGAGAAGTCATGTAAACCCGAGCCATCACATCATCGCCGGGATTCAAGTTTCCGCAGCCGGAGAAACCGACCCAAACCGTATTCAAATAGTCGTACATGAGGGGGAAGTCCGCCGACTCGGACGAGGTCAGATATCTCCCGGTCGCCCCCTGCGTCACAAAGGCCTGGCACCAGTACAGAGGTTCGGTCTGAATGTTGTAGATACGGAACTCGAATCCGGTTTGCTTCACCGTCATGTCCAAATCAGCGGTGCCCGCGGTGCCATACGTCAACGGATTCGTGTACGAGGCCGTTATTGGCCCGAGATCATATGCAGTCTCAAGGGCAAAGCTGAGGCTGACCGTCACCGGGAGATACATATTCCAGAAGCGAACCGCCTGCGTCTCAGAGGGATTCAAGAACCCGACCCGGCAGGACCTTAATTCATTCGGCGACGCGGCAGACCAGCAATCTCGCGCCCCAATCAATTCAGTAGACTTCAACTCCGGCACATACACACTCCGAGGGAAGGTGTACGTGTAAGTGCCGGGCTGGTCCGCTGTGAGTTCAACATGAATGAAGATGTCCTCCAAGGATCCAGTGAGGCAAACGGCGGAGGAATCCCCGGGGCTGAGTCGATATGGATTCGCCGCGGTACCCACAGGGCTGCCGCAGTCCGCTTCGATCACGAATACGTTCTTCTCCTCCTTGTAGTCGAATGTGCAGGCACCCAGGCACGCAGGCAAGATCGCAGCCAGTACCCAGGCCGAATGCAACCAGGATGCGTCCGAGACTCGACTATAGGAGTGCCCTAGATCTGAGTCCCTGCGTTTTTCATGGGGACACATGGCTCCCTAGAAGTTGAAAGAGTAACCGATCTGTCCATTTCCCTCGACCACTCCGTATTGATGGCGTCCATCAGCCACTGTTCCCTCAACTCGTGATAATTGGACGAACAAGTTTCTGAATCGATAGTCGAACGATAGAATCCTTACAAATGCGGGCTGGAACTCATTGTACTCGACATCCGCATATTTGCCCAAAACAAAGACCTTGCCATTGGACTTGCCCGTAAAATCCTTGACAAACACGCGCCCAGACAGGCGGATCAGCCCGGCACCCGCTCCGAGGCCGAATTTGGCGAAATGATTCCCGGCCTTCGGTCCCGCCAATACAAAGACTGTTCCGCCTCCGAGCAGGTATTGCAGCTCTACCGAGGACTTCAGGTCGCCGGTGGTCTTGCTATCTATCCCCCCCAAATAGATGAGCTGGCGATTGAGGGTTTTACTGGAGTAGGCCGCTCGGAAGTCGTACCCGATTCGGGTATCGCCAAAGAAGGTTGAAGGCGAGGTCAATCCGAGGGTCAAATAGGGCGGCGTCGCAGCGGCGAACGTTTCCGAAACACGGTTATCGGTCTCACCATTCCGCAACTTGAATTTCCCACTAATATCAAGCGTAACCGATGAAGTCGCAACACCCACTTCGAGAGAATATTGCTGCAGCAGCGTGCGGGCTTTCTCCACGGCTTCCTTGCCGGACTCGGCGGCGTCTCTCGCCAACTCTCCAGTTTTCTCAAGAAGTCCGCGCTGACCAGGCGTGCCGTCTTTGCTGTCCGACTTCGATTCCCCGGGTTCTGACGCGCCAGTTGCATCGTTTGGGTTTGGCGCGGTATCGGTTGTGACTACGTTTGGATCCGCAGCTGGCGTCTGCTGTTGCCCTGCACACGAGGCCAAGAGCAGGCATAAGGCGACGACAGCGCCGAGCCTCAATTGATGACCGCATGTCACCTGCATTGTCCGACAACGGTATTTTGCATGTGTGGTGGCCCAACACGTAGGACCTTCGTACATTTGCATCCCATGTCTCAAGAGGTCCCCACATACTCTTGGTCAAAGTATGTCAACGCTACCAATGGCAGGTCGAATTTGCCATTGGCATCCGTAGTGACCAATCTATCATCCTGAATTTGTTTCAATCTGATGGCGACGAACGGCTGGGCTGCGAACCGAAGCCTCCCATTTTGCACAAGCGCCGGAATCCCGATGCTGGAACCGGTCCCCTTGACGGCCGCGGAGTGGGATGAATACCCCATCGGGACCATCGATTACGCGAGTTGACATGATTTCGCACGCTTCACGCGGTACCGCCGCCGGCGGCCGCGGAAGCAAGTGCGGCGCCCACCCAATCTCCAAAGCACAGGATGCCATGACCAACGTCCCCGCCGGCTTCGCGCCCTTGTTCCGCACCAGCCCATATTTGGAGACCATCGGGCTGCTCTACTCCAAGGGGCAGGGCGGCGATCTGGTGGTGGGCCTACGCATCGCGGAGAAGCATTGCAACGCGCGCGGCACCGCCCACGGCGGGCTACTGGCGACCCTGGCGGACATTGCGCTGGGCTACGCCGCGGCGACCTCTCGCACGCCCATGGTGGCGCTCACCACCGCCAGTCTCACGCTGGACTACGCGGGCGGCGCCAAGCTGGGGGACTGGCTGGAGGCGCGCATGGAGATTCAAAAGCTGGGCACGCGCATGGCGTTCGTCAGCGCCTATCTGTGCGTCGGGGAGGAGCGGATCGTGCGGGCCAGCGGGACGTTCCTGGTGGACGCGGCCCGCCCAGGCCCCACCAGTGGCGGCGATGACGGCTAACTGGCCAAGGAAAAACTGCCTATCCGCAGATTACGCAGATTACGCAGATTGATTTTCGATCCAAACGGCCGAGCCCCGATTTCCTTGCACGTTGCCGGCACAGCGCGGACGGCATGTCTATCTTCCGCTGGGACCCGCCTGGGGCGCAAATTGGCTTCAAATTTCATCCCATCGAGTCCTCTATGTAGACTCCGTGCAGCCGGAAACGGAAGTCTGAAAAAAATCTGCGTAATCTGCGTAATCTGCGGATTCGTTGTTGTTGGCCCCTCAGCTCGGGATTTTCCGTAGCCTGTTACCGGACACGCGGCTCTGAGGTTGGGCTGGCGCCGCGATTCGTTGCGGCGGGCTTGGGCCCGCCCGGCGCACTTGGCTTGGCCCCGGAGGCCGGTACGGGCGGCGGTTCCGGCGGGGGTGGAGGCGGCTTCGCAGTCCCGGCAAGCAGCGCGTCAAGGGTACCGAGCAGCGTCAGCGCCTGCCCGCGCACCTCGCTGTCGCCCTGCTGAAATGCCAGTGCCGCCCAGCGTCGCGCTTCCCCCAAGTCACGCTCAATGCCTCGTCCGTAGTAGCGCATCAGGGCGAGCATGTACTGCGCGCGGGGTTCCCCTTGCTTGCCGGCGGCTTCAAACCAGCGATGCGCCGCCTTCGGGTCGGGCAACACGCCGACACCCTGGTGGAACATCACCCCGAGACTGAATTGCGCGCCACTGTCTCCCTGGTCCGCCAGTGCCTGCAACCAGCGCCGCGCTTCATACAAGTCCTGCGGAACGTCTTCGCCCTGCGCATATTTGCGCGCGAGCAATTGCAGTGCGATCACGTTTCCACCGCGCGCGGCGTCCTTGATCCACGGCAGCAGGTGGGTGAAATCCGGCTTCGCCTCGTATCCGTAGAGGGTATCGCGAATGTAGGAACTCACCAGCAGTTCGCGGGCGCGGTCGTGCCCGGCATCGGCGGCGCGCAGGTACCAGCGCTTGGCCTCGGCGGGATTGGCGGCAACGTCGCGGCCCTGCCGATAGCGCTCGGCCAACTCGAAGGCGGCGTCATCGTCCCCGCTCTCCGCCCGGGCCAGCAACGCCTCGAACTCCCGCGCCTTGCGCACGTCGGCGTCCAGCACCGCCTGATCGACCGCCACATCCTCCAGCTCCACTGGCGGCGCCTCGGCCGCAACTGCGGTCGTCGGTGCTGACCCGGTAGGCACAGGGCGTGGGCCGCCGGGCGCACGCAATTGACCGCACCCCGCCAGAAGCAGGGCTGCCGCCACCACCCCCAAGACCCGCGCTCGCACCATGAATGCGTCCCCCGCCGATCGCGCCATCCAGCGCCGGATGCCATCCGCGGAAACGAAATACCGGCCACCCGGCTGCGCTCACACCCCCGGTTGGACAGAGAGGATATGCCGCTTTTGTGCCGTTGCGAAGCGCCTCGCGCGGTCTCACGGCGCCAGGACAACCTTAGCGCCGCACGCGCGCCCGGCGCGGGGCTGAACGGGCGGCCTTCCGCTCAGGCGCGGCCTTTCCGGCGGACTTGCGGGCCGGCTTGCGCGCAGGTCTGCTCACCGCCTTGCGGGCCTGCTTGCGCACCAGTTTTCGCACAGAAGCGCGCTGGCCCGCCTTCGCCGCCGCGGCGGACTTGCGCACCGGGCGCACTGTCATCCTGGCCAGCACCTCGAGCATCTTGTCGCCGATGGCATCCGGCGTCTTCACCACGTGAAAACCCGCCTTGGCCAGCGCGGCCATCTTTTCGCCGGCGGTGCCATGGCCCCCGGAGATGATCGCTCCGGCGTGCCCCATGCGGCGGCCCGGCGGCGCCGTCTGACCGCCGATGAAG
>JBGPEV010000108.1:0-8029 GCA_041482995.1 bacterium
CGGAAACGGATTTGACCGTGCTGATCCTGGGCGAAAGCGGAACGGGCAGGGAGCTGATCGCCCAGGCCATCCACCAAAACTGGGCCCGCGCCAGGGGCCCGTTCGTGGGGGTCAATTGCGCGGCGATTCCCCGTGACCTGCTGGAGGCGGAACTGTTCGGCTACGAGAAGGGCGCCTTCACTGGGGCAGTGGAACGCAAGCTCGGGCGGATCGAGCAGGCCAAGGGCGGCACTCTGTTCCTGGACGAAATCGGCGACATGTCGCTGGAATTGCAGGCGAAGCTGCTGCGCGTGCTGCAGGAGAAGGAGTACCAGCGCGTGGGCGGGCTGGAGACCCAGCGCCTGGACGCCCGCGTGTTGGCCGCGACCAACCAGACCCTGGTCGATGCGGTGGAGACGGGGCGCTTCCGGCGTGACCTGTATTACCGCATCAACACGTTCACCCTCCAGGCCGACCCCCTGCGCGAGCGGCGGGAGGACATCCCCCTGCTGGCCGATCACTTCCTGCGCCGCAACACGGCCAAACTGGGCCTGCCCTCCCGCACACTGACGCCCGAGGCCAAGCACGTACTGACCCAATACAACTGGCCGGGCAACGTGCGGGAACTGGAGAACGTCATCAAGAGCCTCACCATCATGACGCGCTCCACCATGATCGACGTGGACGACTTGCCCCGCAACCTGGTGGGGGCGGGCGATGCGGTAACCCTGGGAGAGACCTTCGAGCAGACCATCCTGCGGCTCTGGCAACCCACCATCCAGGAGTATGTGGAAGCCGGCAAGACCGGGCTGCTGCACGAACTGACCGCCCACCTGGAACGCCCGCTGATCCGCAACGTACTGCTGCAGACGCGCTGGAACCAGGTGCGTACCGCCCAAGTGCTCGGCATCAACCGCAACACCCTGCGCACCAAGATGCAGGCCCTGGGCATTCGCCGCGCCGGCGATGCGGCCGAGTAAATTTGGAATTACTGAACCACCAAGACACCAAGGCACCAAGGACAGCACCCAAGTTTGGTTCCATTGACCGCGATTCTGGCGCCGGGAGCGCACGCCGGCCTTGGCGTTACCACCGCTTCCTGTGGTTAAATGAAGTGCAGGTCCTTGGTGTCTTTGTGTCTTGGTGGTTCAGCAATTGTTGCGGTGATTTTCCGTGGCCGAACAACGCACCCCCCGCCTGCCACCCAAGGTGCTCTGCCCCCGCTGTGGGGAAGTGGCCGCCTGGGCCGGCAACCCCTACCGTCCGTTCTGCTCGGAACGCTGCAAGATGATCGACCTGGGCGCCTGGGCCAGCGGCGAGCACAGGATTCCCGGGAAACCGCTATCCCCGGAAGACCAGCCGGCGGAGGGGCCCGCCTCGGACTCCGGCGCCGCCCCCAAGGATGGCGACGGGCAGGGCTGACGCCCCGCCACGAAACAAGAAACCGGCGGCACCCTCTTGGAGCGCCGCCGGTTGGCCGAGCAAGCCCACTGATCGGTTCATTCCAATCGCACGGTCTTGGTCAATTGGCTGGTCTGTGCCGCGACGGCTCGCCGGGTCGTTTTCTTGATCCGCGCCGGCCCTGGCATGCTGACCGCGATTCTATCGATCCTTACCGCGGCTTCGCCAATCGGCTGTCCTGTCCGCCGCAGCCCGTCGACGTGCAGCCGGATCGCTTCCTTCGCATTGACGCGGAGACCCCGCAGGGTATCCGCCATGGTGTAACAGCCCGGCAGTTCTGGAAAGGACGCACCAAAGTAGCGGCCCTTTCGGTCGTGAGTGATTTCCACAATCATCGTGAACGTGCGTTTCACATCGGCTCCGATGGTGGAGCAGGTTAGCGCAATCCTGCCTTCTTCAGAGCATCCTGCACGATTCCCTTGGGAATGTCCCGGCTTTGGTGCCACGGAATCGTGATCATGCCGGGCTTCGCTGGGTGACAATACCTGCGGTGACTGCCCTTGCCTTGGTATGGCAAGACCCGCCATCCGGCTGCCAACAGCAGCTTTTCCAATTCCCGCGGCTTCATCGGCTATCCCGATGATCGTGTCGCCGTACCACGCTGCCGGTGGAAAGCCCAATTCGGAGTTTCTGGCGAGAGGCGAAACTTCCAGCACGCCCCGCCACGAAACAAAAGACCGGCGGCACCCGTTGCAGGCGCCGCCGGTCTTTGCGTCCGTTCTGACTAGCCGCCGGTCTGCCTAGTATTTCGACACAAAGGTACCGAAGCAGTCCTTCACACTAGCGTTCGTGAGCGACGACGCATTCACATAGGCCGAACCGCACTTCGCAGAATCAAAACCGGGCGCGCCCGGATGCGTGGTCGCCACGGTGATCGTGTGGCCTGTGGGCGGATTGAAGGCATTCAAGGTGCTAGTGACCGAATCTTTGTTGCTACTGGTTACGTTGATCGGAAAGGTCACGCTTGGGATGCGCGTTCCATTGTCCAGCACGTCGAGAATCGTCACGGTCGGCGTGATCGTGATGTTTCCGTCGGTCCCGTAGGCTGCGCAGCCATTGGGCGGGCTATCGAGGAAACATGCGCGCTTCATCTCAAGCGACACGTCCGGCCCACTGCTGCCGCTGGTGGTGTGGAAAGCCTCGTCGAATCCATAGTAAATGGCAGCGCTGTTATCGTTCAAATCGTTGAACGTCAGGATTTGTGTTCGGGTGCCCACGGCTGCGACCTGCCAGTGGCCCGCGCCCGGCGGCGGCACCTTGAACTCGACGAAGTCCTCACTCGTCGGCAGGTCCACGATGGAGAAATAGTTGACGGAGTTGATGATGTCGCTGGCCAGTTTGTCCTGGAGGTCCGAATTGATGTTCGTATCCGAGGAGAGCGGAGTATCCGTGAACGTGATCACCACGGCACCGATCACCAGGGACTTGACCGCCGTCGTGGCGGGGGAATCGCCTGGACCGGCGGTCTCGGTGGCGAATCCGCCGCCCACCTGGCTTTGCAGCGCCCGCAGGTCCACACGAATGGTGCCGCCGTTATCGGCCGGATGGTCGTTGCCGCACCCGGCAAGCCCCAAAGCGAGCACGGTGAGCAGCAGAGCCGCGCCAAGCAAAGATTCCGCGAGACGTCCGCGAGAAGAGAATGTGTGTGCCATTTCCGACTCCATGGTTGAACCTGCGCCCCTGTTGCGTTTGGCACCCGCGCCCATTGCACGGTGCGAGCGGCCCCGCGCAAGCGCCTGGCAGTAGCGCGCCTAGAACACCCCGTCCACGGCCAGTCCAGAGATCGGCCGCACGTAGGGCGCCTTGTTAGAAATGTCGGTCAGGTACCGGTAGTTGTACATCACCGACCACTTTGGATTGATCTGCATTCCGACCCCAAAGGACAGCCGCCACAGGGTATCCACACGGGTTGCTCCGAGCGGGGTGTCCTTGGACAGGGGCTGCTTGTCGTCCGGGAAGTTCCGGTATTCCAAGCCAAAGCCAATATCGAACCGGAATCCAGAATCCCACCGGTTGATCCAGTCCTGATTCGCCCCCAGGTAGCTGTAGTCCTGTTCCTTGATACCCTCCGTGGAAGTCCCGTAGCCGATGGTGCTCTCGTAGTTGTTCTTTCTCGCCGCGTTCAGACTGTTGTAATTCCACCGCAAGGCGTACTGTCCGCCGTCCGTCTGGGTTGCGGAAGCGAAGTTCTTCGACGTGTAATCCAGCCCGAACTGATGCTTGTAGAAGCCCTTGTTGTCTTCCGAACGGGTCTCAAAGGCCGGCGAGATGGTGTGCATCTGCGCGTAGTCGTTGCTGCCCAGGTTCAAATCAGTGAACGCGTAGGCGATGAGGAAATCCCGCGTTCCCCCCAGATTGAACCGGCCCGAGCCGCCGAAGTAGAGGATCTGGGTATTCAACCCTTTGTTGTCCGCCTTGCCGTAGTTCTGCTGCAGCGCGCCGACGAAGCCGGTCCATTTACCCTGGGTGACCGCCCCCGAGGCCTGCAGAGTGATCCGGGTGTCGGGTTGCTCGGAATCTTTCACCACCCCTTTGATGTCCACGCCCTTGATCGAGATGGGCGAACTCAAGTCGTTGGTGGGGTTGCCGTCGGTCTCATAAGCACCCTTCACTGAAACGACGTAAGTCAGCTTCTCCTCCACCGGTGCACCCTTGAAGCGTACCAGGTAGGAGCGCTCCCGCTTCCGGCCTTCCTTGTCCGTCGCCACGACGGTGACCAGGGTCTGTTGCTTGGTGAAGCGAAGCTCCTTGGTGATCAGCACCGTATCGCCCGGGATGATCTGTTGCGGCTCCCCGTTGATGGTCACGGCGGTGATCTGTGAATTGGAAATGAGCACGAAGTTCGCGACCATGCTGTCGGCCGTCACGTCGTTTTCCAACGCCAAGTCGCTGGTGAGGATCTGCGGGCCGGCTTCCTCCTGCGCCATCAGCGGGGGGACAATCCCCGACAGTCCCAACACCACCAGCATCAAGGTTCCGAATCGCTTCATACTCATATGCAGCCTTTTTCGATTTTTCGCGGATACACCCCCGGTCTCCGCAGACCGGGGGCTTGGCCCAGTCGACTACTTTTGGAAGTTGGGGTGCAACTTGCCCTTGAACGCCTGACCTTGTTGCTGGGCGTTGGAGAAGTCTCCGGGCGGCGGCGCACCGCCTCCTTCCTGGCCGGTAGTTTGCCCTTCCTTCGCCTGCTCCTGCTTGAATTTGTCCAGCGCCTGGGGCGAAACGATGCCGGCTTTGATCAGCGCTTCCATGGCCGGCAGATAAATCGCCTGGGGATCGAACACTTGGGGGGAGTTCAGATTGCGCATCGCATCGATGAACTCCTGGGGCGCCGGCACGGCGGGTGTCGCCGGGCTGGCCGTCACCGAGACTTGGCCCGGGGAAACCGGTTGGGCGACGCCATCGGAACCCGCGCTCTCGACAACGTTGTCAACTCCCAAAACCGCCGTGTAGCCGCCCGTAGTCACGGCGGTGGAGTATTCCGTGCCTTTCACCCCGATCGTGGCGGTCGCCGTCTTTACGTTGAAGCGCTCGCCCCCGGCCAAGCCCGTCACCCCGGCGCGGAAACGGCCAAAGAGCATGCGGAACAAGCCGCTTTTCTCCTGTTGCTGCCAGGGTTCCACTTGGAACACGGCATTGGCACCCAGGGTCACCGTCGCCCGGTCCGCCGTTTTCAGCACCACCCGGGAGGTATCCCGCACCCGCACCAGGTCCTTCTCGTTGACAGGCACGGCCTGGCCGGAAGCCTTGAAGTTCAAGCTCTGACCTTCGCGCACGATGGTCATGGCGCCTTCCTCCACCACTGCGTCGCCGTATCGTGCCGCCGCCCATGCAGCGGAGCCGTTTACCATGGCCGCTGCCATGACTGCGCCCGCCAGCAGGGCGAACACCATCCCAGGCCTCAGGAGTTTCATGGGTGCTTCCTTTTCTGGTTGTAGCTGCTCGGGTTCGCGATGCCCGCGCCGGGGCTCACACCTGAATCATTACTGGAAGGATTGCCTTTGTCACCCCCTTTTCCCAAGGTCGTGACGACAATCCGGGCAACCCGTATCACACTCGCGTTTCTCCGGCACGAGCAAATCTTGGAAATACCTCACGGTTTCATGTGAATCAAAAACGACGTTTATCATACGTCTATCCGTTCAGCCATGTCACGAAAAAAGCTCAGGGGTAAAAGAATCCCGTCCGGTCAATCGGTTATCCCCAGTTTCCAATCCCCGGGTGCGCACCTGCTACGCGGAGCGGGAAAGTTTAACCCATCACCTCCCACCATTCGCATGCGGCGGAACCGGGGCGTCCGAACTTGGGAGATCGCACGGGGCGTGGGAACCCCCAAACCCTTGCGTTGCGGCCATGTCTCTCGCACGGCCGATCGGCTCACCCGGTCCACGGTTGCCGGAGGAGACCACCTACGGCGCCACCCAAGCACAAGCCCCTGGCGCGGCGGACACCATTGCCCGAGGGCACCGAACCCTTTATGCTGGCTGGACTATTCACTGGCCTGCGCCGGATGGGCGCGTCCTCGGCCGGGCCCACGGAAGGGCCACCGGCAGGGGGATACCGGCCCCCGATTGCAACGCCCATTGCCAGGGATGCGATGGCGATGCCCACAGTGCCCGCCGATTCGTGCACCCCGTCTTACGCCCGCTCCGCCCGGCGGCGGGGCGCCGCCGTCCGCCCACGTGAAACGCACGGGCTCCGCGGTCCCGTGGGGGAGAGCGTCCATGATTGAACTGGACGCGGTCACCAAGGGCTATCAGCGGCTGCTGCCGGTCTTGGACGAGGTCAGCTTCCGCATCGACAAGGGGGAGTTCGTCTACCTGACCGGCGTGAGCGGCGCGGGCAAGACGACCGTGTTCCGGCTGCTGATGCTGATGGAACGGCCCGATGCCGGCGTGCTGAAACTGGAGGAGCGCGCCCTGACCCGGCTCCGGCCCGCCGAGCGGGCCCGCCACCGGCGCCGCATCGGGATGGTGTTCCAGGACTACCGCCTGCTGCCGGGCGAGACCATCGCGGAAAACGTCGGCCTGCCCCTGCGCGTGGCGGGCATCAACGCGGCGATGGAGCGCCAGAAGGTGCTGGAGAAACTGGAGCAGGTGGGCTTGGCCGAACGGGCCAAGGAGCAGGTGATTGGCCTTTCCGGCGGCGAGAAGCAATTGGTCTCGATCGCCCGCGCGCTGGTGTTCTCCCCGCCCGTGCTGCTGGCCGACGAGCCCACGGGCAACCTGGATCAGGGGATGGCCTGGCGCGTGATGGAACTGCTGCGGGAGATACACGCCAGGGGGTGCACCGTGGTGGTCGCCACGCACGATTTGCCCCTGATCCGCGCCTTCCGCGCCCGTACGCTCTTGATCAAGGAACGCAAAGTGCACGAGGTGCGCCTCCTGGATGCCCCCGTGGAAGAAGCGGGAACAAACTGAACGGCGCAACACAATGCCACGAAGCTCCGAAAGGCACGAAGAACTGCAATGCTGAAACACAAAGACCACCAAGATCACAAAGGAATTTGTCTCGCGCTTGCCATGGCTCGGAAATGGGAGCGCAGTTCTTGGTGGTCTTTGTGGTCTTCGTGTTTCAGTTGTTCGTCGTTCCGTGCGCCATGCTGATTCGATACGGAATACCCCGCGCCCGGCAGGGCCTGACGCGCAACCCCTGGGCGGCATTGAACAGCGTGCTGATCCTCACCGCTTCCCTGGCGGTGATGGGGATGATCGGATTGCTTTACTTGAACGTGGAGCATTTCGCGCAACTCTGGCTCTCCAACACCAGCATCTCGCTCTTCCTGCGGCCCGATCTGGACGATGACGGCCGCGCCGCGATCCTGGAGCGCGTGCGCCGGCATCCGCTCGTGAAATCGGCCGCGCTGGTGGCCCCCCAGGAGGGACTGAGGGTGCTGGCCGAGCGGCTGGGCGGCGACAGCAGCCTGCTGGCCGGCATCGAGCCCGACGTGCTGCCCTATTCCATCGACTTCGACGTGGTGGTGGACTACCGCAAGCGGCTGGGGGAGATCGCCAAGACGTTCCGCAACATTCCCGGCGTGGAAGAGGTGATCTACACCGAGCGCATCCTGGACAAGGTGGACCAGTTCTTCACGCTCACCCAGGCCGTCGGCGTGTTCTTCCTGGCGCTGCTGGGCATCTCGTTCTATCTGACGATCGCCCACTCCACCCGGCTCTCGCTGCATGCGCGCCGCGATGAGTTGGAGATTCTCGATCTGGTCGGCGCCACGTGGGGGGTGATCCGCTCCGCCTTCGTGGTCGAGGGCATACTCATCGCCGGAGCCGGATATCTGCTGGCCCTGGGCCTGATCGCCGCCTGCTATGGCGTCGTAACCCAGGGTCTGGGGCTGAACGCGCTCACCCACACGCTGCAGGGGCAGACGGTGTTCCTGCCTTGGCAGGCACTGTTGGCCGCCTTTGGGGTCACCATCGGTTTGGCGGCGCTGAGCAGCCGCCAGGCGGTGAACCGCATGTTGCGCGAATTGGAGGCGTAATGGCCCCCCGGCACCCGCCGAACCTCTCCCCCCTTCCCCCTCTCCCCGGCGAGCACCGCCCGCGGTGCGAACCAAAAGTGCCGGAGAGGGGGC
>JBGPEV010000109.1:0-7976 GCA_041482995.1 bacterium
ATTTCTCCACGGAATGGCGGCCGGCATTGGCTGATGGCCGCGGGGACGCTCATCCTGCTGCTGCTGGTTGCGGCGCCCGCGCTGGCGCGGGAGGGGGACAGTCAGACGACCCTATTCGTGGGAACGACACGCTTCATGGCGGACGACGCCACCACCTACGGCACGACTTTTGGGGGCTCGTACGGCTATGAAATCATCGATGACTTGCTGTGGTCGGCGGGGGCCGCATTCACCACGACCGATGGGACGGCCACCGTCAACAACAACCGGTACAATATCTACGCGAGCACCACGACCTTTCAGACCGGCCCGACCTACTATTTCAACCGCACGCCCCAGAGCCTGCTGATCCCGTTCGTCGGCGCGGGCCTATCCGTGCTGAACTATGACGTGAGATACGAGTTCCCCGGCTCCAAATTGGGCAGGACCTCGGGCACGGGGCTGGGCGGATATGGCCAGGTGGGGGTGGAACTGTGGCTCACGCGCTCCACGACCTTCATTGCCGCCTATCAGGCGGCCGCCCACGACGTGAAGACCGAGGCGGGCGACCATGTCGTGCTGCGCTCCGGCGGCTTGCAGATCTCCCTGCGCATCGGCATCCGCCTCTAGGCGGCTCCCAGTGGTGAGGCACGGTTCAGTTTTCGGATCGTTCGCCACGGGGATGGCCCAGCGCTCGCGGTCGCCCCACCCCTGTCCCCTCCCCCAACTGCGGGGGAGGGGGACGTGTCGCCACAATCAAGCCTATTGGGCCCCTGCCCCCCGGCAGTTCGGGGGGAAGGACGGGATGGGGGCGCAGTTCGGCGGGAGCGCCGCAAGGGCTCGCGCCCCGGGTGTGGTCTGACGGCGCTTGCATCGAGCTCAAGCACCGGTATCCGAAAATTCAGGAGTGTTGCAATACTATGCGGCCGCCCGGAACGCCGCGATAAAGCGCTTCCAACGCGCTTCGGAATGGCCGGCGGGGACGGGGAAGTAAACACTGATGCGCTGCACCAAGCCCCGGTAACGCTCCTGGAGGGCCGCGGGCGCCTTGTCTGGGGTGGTGGAGAGCGCAAACGCATCGAGCATGGCGTCGGGGACGGCATCGCCCAGGCCGCTGAATTCGCCCCGCCGCACCTTCTCGCTCAACTTCTCGCCGATGGCCACCCAGCCGTGCAAATCCAGCACGCCGCGATAGGTGGGCGTGGAGGCGTAGAAGGCGATCTGCTCGCGCACGGCGCGTTCCAGGCCGCTGCGCTCCTCCTCCGTTTCGCCACTGATGAGGAACGGGGGGACGCACAAAATCAGGTCGTCCACACGCTTGCCCCGGGTCTTGGCGCCTTCGTCAATGCTGGGCCGCAGCACCTCTTTCAGGTACCGCACCGAATGCAGGGGATGGATGTGAAAGCCATCGGCCACCTCGCCCCCGGTGCGGGCCATGAGCGGGTTCACCCCAGCCAGGTAGACGGGAATCTGGGGATGCTCGATGGGACCGCCGTTGAAGAACGGCGTGGAGAGCGTGAACTGGTAGTGCTCTCCCTTGAAGCTGGGCTTGGCGCCCGTCTGCCACGTGTTCCAAATGGCCCGCATGCACAGGATGTACTCCTTTACCCGCGCGGCGGGCGCCACCCACGGGACGGAGAAGCGCCGCTCATTGTGGGCGCGCACCTGCGTGCCGAGCCCCAGGATGAAGCGCCCGCTGCTCGCCCGCGCCAAGTCCCAGGCCACCATGGCCGTGACAAAGGGCGTGCGGGCGAACGCCACCGCGATATTGGTGCCCACCCGCACGTGGGCGGCGGAGCGCGCGGCGAAGGCCAGCGGAAGGAACGGATCGTGGGCCGTCTCGAAGCTCCAGATGCAGTCGAAGCCCATCCGCTCCAACCGTTGCGCTTCCGCCGGAACGAGCCCCAGATCGTATGGTCCCAATTGCGTATCGAGCTGGATCACAGGAGTCTCCCTATCGGTTTGGTCTTGCCCCGGGCAACCGCATTCTCGAAAAACCGCCGACATTTGCCGGGTGGAATGGGCCTCCGTGCCCGTCCGCGCGCTGCGTTGCCGGCGCCTCCCGCGAGCGTCCGGCGCTGCGTTGCCGGCGCCTCCCGCGAGCGTCCGGCGCTGCGTTGCTGGCGCCTCCCGCGAGCGTCCGGCGCTGCGGGCACCCGTTCGGCAGGCTCAGGACAGGCTCCGGCCCGCCGCCACCCACAGCTTCTGAAGTCTTCCCGAAATGCGGTCGCCCGGTGGTCCTGCCCCCTTCGTGGGGCGCGTTGCCAGCGTTATGGCACAGATTGGCAACACCCACCATCGAGCGCGAACCCGGGGGCTGTGTGCGGCCGTGGCGTGGGCTGCCGCAACCCCGAATCGCCGATGGTCGCCGTGGCGCCCGCGCAGGCGTCAGCGATGAGTGTCGCCTCTGATGACCGTGCCGGCCTGTCGCCCCGCGCCGCGCAATGGGCCGCCTGAGCCGCATAGCGCCCGGCCTGTGTCTGAACGCTCCGGCGCGGGGACGCTCCGCCTGCGACAAAAGAGGCGCGAAACGATGGGCAAGGGAGCAAAACGGTGCGATGATGTGGCAGGTTTCCGCGTCCGCTTTCGTGAAATCGGAAGTCTCGTGACGGATCACGCTGGGTACCCGTCCATGAGCAATTCCATGAATCGGCCGACTTCACTGCAGATCCGGCTGTTCGGTGACGATTCCCCTCTGAGTCAAGCGCTCCGCGCCAGCCAAATGGCGGTCGCCACCAAGGGAACCCCGCCGCTCGCCGCCGGCACGATCGTCAACGCCGTGCTCGTGGCCTACGTGCTTCGTGACGGCGTGCCCTGGCCGGTGCTGGCCGCCTGGGTGGCCCTCAATTGGGCGGCCGCCGGACGGCGCGTGCTGGCGTGGAGTCGCCATCGGCACCGCCCGCCCGCCCAGCAAGTCAAACAACGCCATCTGACGAGGATCGCCGTCTGGTCGGCGCTGGCCGGTTCGCTTTGGGGAATGGCGGCCCTTCCCCTCATCTGGAGCGGCGGGTTCTTGCACCAGGTGTTCCTGGTGTTCGTGATCGGCGGTCATGCCGCGGTAGCGGCAACCTGGCTCTCGCCCATCCCCGCGGCCAATTGGGCCTATCTGTTCCCGTGCATGCTTCCCCTCATCGGGAGCATCCTGGCCCTGGGTACCGGCTTGTCGGCGGTCATGGCCGCGATGCTCACGCTCTACACGGGCGTGCTCGTGCACTTCGGGGCGATGTCCTTCCGCAACTTCCGCGATACCGTCAAGGCCAACTTCGAGCGGGAGGAGGTCGTGCGGCAACTCGCGCAATCCAAGGCCGAGGTGGAGCAACGCGTTCTGGAGCGCACCGGGGAGTTGCGCCGCGAGCAGCGCCTGCTGCAGGCCATTTTCGATTCGGTGCCCATCTGGCTGTTCGTGAAGGACGCCACGGGGCGTTTTCTGGCTGTCAACCGCTGCATGGCCCGCGCCTTTGGACAGGAACCGCGGCAGATGGTCGGCCGTCTCCTATCGGAAGTGGCGGCCTTGCCCGAGCAATCGGCGGAGGCGGACGCCCGAACCGACCGGGAAGCCCTGTCCACCGGGAAAGACGTCGGATTGCGAGACCTGAAGTGCCCCACGGCCGATCGAAAAATGCACACGCTGTGGATGGTCAAGGTGCCCCTCACGGACGATCAGGGGGGTGCCGTCGGCATCGTGGGGGCGGCCGAAGACATCACGGACCGCACGCGCCTCGAACAGCAGTTGCATCACGCCCAGAAGCTGCAAGCGATCGGACAACTCGCCGGCGGCGTCGCCCACGAGTTCAACAACCTGCTCCAGGTGATCAAGGGATTCACGCACTTGGCGCTGCGCGAGCTGGCTCCCCAGGATCCCGCGCGTAGCCACTTGTTGCGCGTGCTTGACGGCACCGTGACGGCGGCGAGCCTGACCAGTCAACTCCTCGCCTTTGGACGGCGCGATGTCGTGCGGCGGGAAACCATCGACTTGGCCGCGCTGATGACGAGGCTGATCGGCATGCTGGGCCACATCCTGGGCGAGACCGTCGCGCTCACGCTCAACCAAGAGCCGGGGCTGCCCCTGATGCTGGCCGACCGGGGCATGATCGAACAGACCGTGATGAATTTGTGCCTGAACGCCCGGGATGCCATGCCCAAGGGCGGGCGGCTGGCCGTCGAGACGCGCGCTCTCCAGGCCGAAGAGCCGGTCAACCGGCTCTTGGGGTTGGAACGTCCCGGAACCTACCTGGAAATCCGCATCACGGATACGGGCGTCGGCATGCCGCCCGAGGTGATGGAACACCTCTTCGAGCCGTTTTTTACGACCAAGGAGGTCGGGACCGGAAGCGGCCTGGGGCTGGCGATGGCTTATGGGATCGTCGAAGAGCACGGCGGCAAGATTCACGTGCAGAGCCGTCCGGGGCACGGGACCACCTTCTCCTTATTCATTCCCGCGGCGCCCCCAGGAGCGCAAGAAGCCGCCCGGGAGCCGGAACCCACCGTGGACTTGACTCAACCGTCCCTGCGCCGCCCGGCGACGATCCTGGTGGCGGAGGATGACGACGGGGTGCGCCACCTGGCGGTGGACCTGCTGCAACTGGAGGGGTATCTGGTGATCGAGGCCAGCGACGGCGAGCAGGCCGTGCGGGCCTGGGAGAATGCGACAGACCCCATCGATCTGCTCGTCCTGGACCTGGTGATGCCGGGGCAAGGTGGGCGGGAAGCCTACGAGCGCATTGCCAGCCTGCAGGTGGACATTCCCGTCATCTTCTGCACCGGCTACGTGGCGGACACGCTGGACAGCGTCTTCCTCTCCAACAGTAAGGCTACCCTATTGCGCAAGCCCTATGGACCGGACCGGCTGCTCCATGCCGTGCACGATGCGTTGCATTCCGCCCGCCGCTTGGCCACCCCTGTGCCGGACGGGGCGCATATCCCCGCCTGATTGCGAAACCATTCACCGCGGCAGCGGCGGCGCCCCGCGGGCGCCTTCGCCGCGCCCACCTCCCCCTGCAGCGCGATCCCGAGGGAGCGGAGGTCCTCGTCGCTGCGGAATGCGGGTGCGGTCTTGGCCCCGGCGTCGCAAGCGGTGGAGGAGCGGCGGCCGCGCTGCAGCGTTCCGGTCGACCACGCGCCATGGTAGCCTGTCGCAACTGAAACCCGCGGCGCACCGCAAACCGGACCGGCGGCGCGGCCCCGGGCTCTCCGCACCTGCGCCGCCACGGCACGCCCTGAAACGTCCAGACCCGGCATGAGCACACCCCCCCACGACACCCGCTACCTCTGGCACATGCTGGAGCACGCCACCCACGTCCTGTACATCGTCCTGGGGCTGGACGCGGACACCTACGCGGAATCGATCCAGGTGCGCCTGGCGGCGGAACGCGGGCTGGATATTCTCGGCAGGGCCGCCGCGCGGGTATCGCTCCCATTCAAGGCGGCCCATCCGGAGATTCCCTGGCAGCGCATCGCCGCCGTGGGGGCGACGCTGGCCTACCCCGATGGCACGCCGGACGATGACCTGGTGTGGGGATTCCTCCGCCAAGACTTGCCGCGACTGATGGAGTCCCTCGAGCCGCTGATCGGCCGGGCGACAGACGGTACCGCGACGGAGTGACCGCCATGACCGAATCCGCTTCCTCCGCCCACCCGCGCATCCCCATTGACCGCGAGCGCATCGCCGCTTTCTGCCGCAAGTGGCGGATCACGGAGTTTGCCCTGTTCGGCTCCGTGCTGCGCGACGACTTTCGCCCCGACAGCGACGTGGACGTGCTGGTGACGTTCGCTGGAGGAACCAGTCGAGAAGCGGGAGACTATCTGGCCATGTACGACGAACTTCGAACCATGTTTAACCGAGAAGTAGACCTGGTCGAACTTCGCCGGGTGAAAAATCCGTATCGGCGAAGCCATATTCTACGCAACCGAATGACGATCTATGCGGCCTGAGGATCGGGACCTGGGCCTACTGTGGGACCTGCTCGAACACGCGCAGATTATTAGCGGTGTTCGGCAGAGGATGTCTCTCGAGGTATATCTGGACGATCGGGACGCGCAATTGATTGTCGAGCGCGCCCTGGAAATCATCGGGGAAATCGTGAAGCGCATCTCGCCCGCCACGAAAGCCCGGCTTTCCGAGATTCCATGGGCGAGAATCGTTTCGCAACGGAACGTAATCGCGCACGAGTACGGCGTGGAGATCGACCAAGACAGGATTTGGCGCACAGCAACCGAGAGTGTTCCCGAGGTCATGAAAACGCTCTCCGAATATCTCAGGCGTCATCCTCCGGCCCCGGATCCATGAGCCAGTACCCGTTTCTCTTCTCGCCGATTCAGCTGGGCCCGGTGCGGGTGCGCAACCGGGTGGTGTTTTCCGCCCATCTCACCAATTTCGCGGAGGACAACCGGCCGTCGGAGAAACTGATCGCCTACTACCGCGAACGGGCGCGGGGCGGAGCGGGGCTGATCATCACCGAGGAGCAGTCGGTCCACCCGGCGGATTTCGCCTATGAGAAGCTGATCCACGCCTACGATCCGGCGGTGGTGCCCCATTACCGGCGGCTGACCGGGGCCATCCAGGCCGAAGGCGCCGCCGTGTTTTGCCAGCTCAATCACAACGGTCTGCAGGGCTTCAGCTTCTTCAATGACGAGCCGCTTTGGGGGCCGTCGCCCGTGGGGGACGCGCTGTTCCGGGAGATTCCCCAATCCATCGGCGCCGCGCAAATCGCGGCGGTGGTGCAGGGCTATGGCCGCGTGGCCGCCCACGGGCGGGCGGGCGGGTTCGACGGCATGGAGCTGCAAGCGTCCCACTCCAGCCTGCTGCGCCAATTCATGTCCCCCCACACCAACCGCCGCACCGACGCCTACGGCGGGAGCCTGGAGAACCGCCTGCGTCTGGCGACGGAATGCCTGCTGGCGGTGCGGGAAGCGATCGGGCCCGCTCTGGCCCTGGGCATCCGGCTCTGCACCGACGAGTTGATCGACGGCGGCCTGGTGCTGGGCGACGTGGTGGAGATCGCGCGGCGGCTCGATGGGCTGGGCGTGCTCGATTTTATCAACACGAGCATCGGCACGACCGGCCGCCTCTACATGGTGGAGGGCCCGATGGCCGTGCCCGCGGGCTACCAGAGCGGCCACACCGCCGCCGTGCGCGAGGCCGTGCGCGTGCCCGTCATCGGCGTGGGGCGCGTGAACGATCCGCTCCTGGCCGACCGCCTGCTGCGCGACGGCGTGTGCGACCTGGTGGGCGTGGTGCGCGCCCAGATCGCCGATCCGGATTGGGCGGCCAAGTCCCGGCAGGAGCAGGCGGGCGAGATTCGCAAGTGCATCGCCTGCAATCAGTACTGCATCGGGCTGATGGGTCTCAATTCGCCCCTGAGTTGCATCCAGAACCCGGCCAACGGCAATGAAGCATTGCTCGGCGGCGCGAGCTACACCCGGGCCGCCCAGCCCAAGCGCGTGCTGGTGGTGGGGGCGGGTCCGGCGGGCATGGAAGCGGCCATCGTCGCGGCCCACCATGGGCACACCGTGACGCTGTGGGAGCGCGCGGCCCAACTCGGCGGCACGATCAATTGGATCGTGAAAACGCCCCAGCGGCTGGAATATGGCGACCTGATCCGCAACAAGGCCAGCGAGCTGAAACGCTATGGGGTCACCCAGCGACTGGGCGAGGAGGTCACGCCGGAGCGTGTGCTGGCCGAGCGGCCGGACGTGGTGATTGTCGCCACCGGACAGGAGGAAGCCCGCCCGGGACACATCCCTGGCATGGACGGCCCGCGGGTGAAGACGCCGCTGCAGGTGCTGGCCGCACCCCGCCCGGCCCCCGGTCACGTGCTGATCCTGGACGACATCGGCGCCCACCAGGCCACCAGCCTCGCCGAATACCTGGTGGAAGGCGGCTGCCGCGTGACGCTCGTGACGTCGGCCTTCACGGTCGGCCAGCAATTGGGCGTCACGCTGGACCTGGAGCTGTGGCATGCCCGCATGGCCGGGCGCCCCGTGGCGGTACTGACGGG